>CALLDA010000114.1 GCA_937998635.1 uncultured Pseudomonadales bacterium | reverse complement strand
ATTGGCTAACTAAACGGGAGTTGATTTCCGGTAACCGAACCGCTGTGATCAACCGTCACAAACGCTTCACCTACAAAGAAATGAATCGGCGTTGCAACCGCCTGGCTAACGCTCTGCGCGAAAGCGGTGTACGGCCGGGTGATCGAGTTAGCTCGCTGTTGATGAACGGCCACGAACAACTGGAATTGATCTTTGCTGTCGCTAAACTTGGGGCAATCTTTTTACCGATCAATTTCCGCCTCACCGTCCCAGAAATTGAATACATTGTTCAGGATTCTGGCGCTCGCACCATGTTTTTCCATGACGAGTTCAGACATTTAGCAGAAGGCGTTGCGGAATTAGTCAACTTTGACACCTCTGTATACTGCGGTAATGCCCGCGCCTGCGACGATGAAGCTGACTACGAAGCTTTCCTTATGGCCGGTGC
Organism: uncultured Pseudomonadales bacterium; assembly: GCA_937998635.1. Taxonomy (GTDB): domain Bacteria; phylum Pseudomonadota; class Gammaproteobacteria; order Pseudomonadales; family Porticoccaceae; genus HB2-32-21. The sequence continues at coordinate 2,540 of CALLDA010000114.1, read as the reverse complement.
AGACAGCGAGATCAATGCCACCGTCAGCGCCGATGATGTCGCGCTACTAATGTATACCTCTGGCACCACTGGCCGACCTAAAGGCGCGATGCTCACCCACGCGGCCCACGCAGCGAATGTCTATCACACCACCCAGCGCTTGCCTATTCATGCTGAAACTATCGCCCTCGGTGTAGCGCCGATGTTCCATATCGGTGGCACCAGCGTTACGGTACTACCCACCCTGTTTCAGGGTGGCACCGTCGTCACACTGCCTGAGTTTGATGCGGTCAAAGTATTAGAAGTCACAGAGAAAGAACGCCTCACCGGCCTGTTCTGTGTGCCATCCATGTGGCAGATGATTGTTGAAGAACTGGACAAAAAAGACTTTGACCTAAGTTCTATTGAATTCCTGATGACCGGCGCTGCCCCAACGCCGTTGAAAATCCTGGCCTACTTTAAAGACCGCGGCCTGGATATCTACGAAGGTTTTGGCATGACCGAAATGGCACCCCTGGTGACCATCCTTGACAAATGGGACTGCGAGCGCAAAAACGGCTCCGTTGGTTACCCTGCCTTCTTTGTAGACATTCGGACCGTTGATGAAGAGGGTGAAGATGTCGATGCCAACGAAGTGGGTGAAGTATTGTGCCGTGGCCCCAACATGCTCAAGGGCTACTGGAATAAACCCGAAGCGACAGCCGAGGCCCTGAAGGGCGGTTGGTATCACTCGGGCGATCTGGGTTACCTGGATGAAGAAGGCTTCCTTTACATTGTTGACCGCAAGAAGGACATGATCATTAGCGGTGGCGAAAATGTTTACCCAGCCGAGCTGGAGCAAGCCATTTATGGACATGATGCTATCGCTGAAGTGGCCGTGATTGGCATTCCCCATGAGAAGTGGCAGGAAGTTCCCGCTGCCTGCGTTGTCCTGAAAGAAGGCGCAAGCCTGACAGAAAACGAGTTGATCGAATTCTGTAATGCCTGTCTGGCGCGCTTCAAGGTGCCAAAAGCAGTTTACTTCCTTGATGAGCTACCCAAATCAGGTGCGGGCAAGATTCTGAAGACAGAATTACGCAAGTCCCATGGCGGCATTACTGTTGCGGCGCAGTAGTTGACAAGCTGCCCATCAAACCGCGTCAGCAATAAAAAAGGGGCTATATGCCCCTTTTTTATTGCCTTAATTTTCTACTTAAAAACGCTAAGTCCTGATTGTTTCTACAATCGCCTTAGTTAAATAATCGACATTAGCCTGGCTGACACCAGCGACATTGATACGGCTAGAATCGACCATATAAATACCGTAGCCATCACGCAAGCGCCTGACCTGCTCGGGGCTAATACCCAGAAAATAAAACATGCCGTATTGTTCCGCGATAAAAGAAAAATCGCGACTGGCTCCACCAGCATGTAATTTGTCGACCAGCAAGCGCCGCAGGTTATTGATACGATTACGCATGGTCTCCAGTTCACTCATCCAGCTTTCTCTTAAGGCAGAATCCTGCAATATCGTGCCAACAATAGCCCCACCATGAGATGGCGGCATCGAATAATTACCTCTGACCACATTGTTAATATGGGTAACAGCCGCTTCACCGTGATGACTCTGCTCGCCCATAATCGACAGACTGCCTACTCGCTCGCGATAAAGGCCAAAATTTTTCGAACATGAACTGGCAACCACTAGCTCAGGCAATCTTTCTGCCATCAGCCGGACGCCGTAGGCATCTTCGTCAAGACCACGCCCGAAACCCTGATAAGCCAAATCAATAAAGGGCAGGAAACCATTCTTTTCAGCCAGGGAGGTAAGCGCCTGCCACTGCTCTTCATTGAGGTCAGCACCGCAGGGATTATGGCAACAGCCGTGGAGCAGCACGACATCACCGGCCTTAGCGCCAGCCAGCGTTGATAGCATTTCATCAAAACGCAGTTGACTGCTTTGCTGATCGTAATAAGGATATTGCACTAACGTGAGGCCAGCGTTGCCAAGCAGAGGAATATGATTTGCCCAGGTAGGGTCGCTAACCCAAACCGTCACCGTCTCAGCACAATGCAGTAAAAATTCGGCACCGACGCGAAGTGCCCCACAACCTCCAGGCGTAAGTACCGTGCTTACCCGCTGATTTTTTAAAACAGGGTGCCCATCGCCAAATATCAACTGCCGAATACTGTCATTGAATTCCGGGACACCAGCTGGGCCCATGTAGGCTTTCGTTTGTTCTGCCTGATGACAGATTTGCTCAGCTTTTTTAACCGCCGCCATGATCGGCGTCACTCCGGTTTCATCCTTGTATACGCCAACGCCTAAATCAATTTTGTCGGGATTTTCATCTCTACTAAAATCTGCGATCAAACCCAAAATAGGATCGGGGGACAGGGCCTTGAGCGACTCAAACATAGGTGCCTCTAGAAAACTACGATAAACACATTAAACCCGGCTAAAACGCCGGAAAGCCGTTTATTGTAACGTCAAACCAGCTCCTGAGAGAGGCTTTTTGATGCTGAAAACCATTTTCACTGGCATTTTTTACTCCACTCGCCACCAAAAAGTATTATCTATT
>CALLDA010000113.1 GCA_937998635.1 uncultured Pseudomonadales bacterium | reverse complement strand
GCTGTCTCGAGGATAGCGGCTGGTAATTAAATTATGCAGCGCCAGCGCGACTTTTTTGGCGGGTAAAAAAGCATCACGCAAAGCCATCGACAGGGACAGATCGAGCAAGAGAACGGTCGAGGTTTTGGTGTTTAGCTCATGACGATGAATTTCAAAATCTTCCTGATGCAAGTTCAGCCTTGGCCCTTGCTTTAGCGCTTTTCCGGTCCGAGTTTGCACCTGGGCCTGAGACTGTGTTCGTGAGCCATCGGACTCTCCAGCCTTATCTTCTGTGGGCGGAGATTCTGTTGGCAGAGACCCTGTGGGCAGAGACCCTGCTGACAAAGGTTCGTGAGTAAATTCCCGGCGTATGGCGTTTTTCAATGTGCGCGGAATATGCAAATGCAGGGGGTCACCGAACTCGTAGGGCTTACTATCCTCCTGTTGATCTCCAAAACTGCCCTCTTTGCTACTCAGATGACCACCCAGGTTGGCATGCTTTAATTTAGTATAAATTTCCTCCAGGGCTTTCTGGCCAATGATTCTCGAACCCCGTGGCGTCATTTCCCAGCCATCGCCGTCCTTGCGGATGTAACCGGCTTTTTCCAGGGTTTCGACCAGATCTTTTAGTTCATTGAGATCATCGAGGCCTTCTTCACCGAGCAGCTCTTTAACCAGCTCCTCGTCGATATGATCGAGATCAGCAAAATCCCTCACGCCCTGAAAATCCCGCTCCAGACCTTCCAGCTGCTCCAGTTCATCCATTAATTTCATGGCTGACTGAAAATCTATGGATTCCTCGCCAGAAAAATTATGCCGCCCTGGCTGGGGATTCAAAAAAGACAGCTCTTTACCCAGCTTCATCAGCTCTTTTTGCAATTCAGGATCACCCAGCTTGCCATCAAACAGAGACTCTAGTTGCTGCCGTTGCTCCGGCGAGAGCGAATTCATCAACGACTGGGCAGCCGCCATTTGCGCTTCCATCTGGGCCAGCAATTCGTCGAGGGAACTGGGCGGATTGTCGCCAAACATATCGCCGTAGTTGTCCATAAACTGCTCAAAGCCGGGATCTTCTCCAGCGATTTTCTTGACCAGCATGTCGTTCAGCGCTTTGACCATATCTTTCATACGAGAAAGATCGCCCTCCGACATAGAATCAACCATCTCGGTAATATCTTTAAAGAAGGTCTGGGTGACCGCGTCACGAAGTTGCTTGACCAGCTCGTCGAACTTTTGCTGGGCCTCGGTATTGAGAAACTCGTAATCCTGCAAGGATTTAATCCGCCCACTGACATCTTCAGGCAATTGTTCCAGGTGCTGCCGATTGTGTGAGGCGATATTTTTAAGAATATCCTTCGAAAAATTACCGGATGGTTCGCCATCTGTGGCAGCACCAGCCCCCTCTTTTGAGTTCGCCTGTTCTGAACCTGGCTGGCCTGAACCTGACTGCTCTGAACTTTGCGGGCCTGAATCACTCTCCTGACCATCTAGCTCGCCGTCAGACCTGCTTCGACCCTCCAGCCAGTCTTCGACGGTACTTCTTTCCATATCGAGAATTTGCTCTAGCTGCTCTTTAAGGTCATCAAAAACGCTATCGAGCTTATAGCGCTGCAACTGTTCCCGTCGCTGTTGGCGCAGCTTGCGAATCATGTCGTGAACACCCGACATACGCTGGCCACCCATCATCGGTGTGCCGCGCCGGAGCATGGCTTTTAAGGCTTGCTGAATATCACCGGAATACAGAAAATCATCGGACAGGGCACCCATCAAGTCATCGGCACTATGGCCTTCTCGCTGTGTACCGTCCCATTCAAGATAACGGTATAAACCTGTGTATGAAGTGGCCATTTCGGCTCTCTCCTTAACCTGGATGAACAGGCCTAGATGAACAGGCCTGGATGAACAGGCTTTGATAAACAGACGTCGAGCAAGCTAGCCGCGATAAACAAATTGACCTTGCATGGCATCTTTGCTGAGCAAATTGTTGACATACAAACCTTCGAGAATAAATTCCACCGCCGAAGCCCGCAGTGCCGGATTATCCGAAGGCGTCAGCCGGGATACTGCCTCCCCCAGTCCAGGAATCTGGCCGATAACGTCCTGATAAAACCCCGAATGCAGGCCTTCACCGGTGTCAACGGAGGTTTCACTGTTAAAGGTAGTGGCGATCAGCTCGACATCGTCAATGGAAAAGTAGTTGGCAAAAATCGTCTTCACCGCATTTTCAAACAACTGTTGCAGGACTTCTTCTTCCTGATCCTCCTCCAGCACCTCGAATTCTATTTTCCCGGACAGCGCGGGTATCAAAAACGGTAAGTCTGAAATCCTCGGCGCAATAGTGTCATCTTTTAAACGTATGGCCCGGCGCAGGGCATTGGCAATCAGGTTTTCATAATTGGCAATGGATGCCCGCACCGACACCCCGGAGCGCTGACTGATATCGGCAGATTTTCGGGCCGCCTGACTGATTTCCACGACGATCTCTTTCATGTATTCAGGCGTTGCAAGGGTGTAGCCTTCAACGGAGGCATGCTGATACTCCTGCTCCATGATTTGCACTTCCTGATCCCGCTCGGTGGGGTAGTGAGTGCGAATCTGGGAGCCGAAACGGTCTTTCAGTGGCGTAAGAATGCGACCGCGAGTGGTGTAATCCTCGGGGTTGGCCGTGGCGATGACCAGCATGTCCATGGGCAAACGCACTTTGTGCCCGCGAATCTGAATATCCCGCTCTTCCATGATATTAAGCAAGCCCACCTGAATTCGCTCCGCCAGATCCGGCAATTCATTAATGGCAAAAATACCCCGATTGGTCTTCGGGATTAAACCGTAGTGCAAGGTTAGTTCGTCGGACAGGTAACGACCATCGGCCACTTTAATAGGGTCCACCTCGCCGATCAGGTCGGCCACCGTAATGTCCGGAGTTGCCAGCTTTTCGCCATAACGCTGCTCCCGATGCAGCCAGCTAATGGGCGTGGCATCATCCTGCTCCGCAACCAGGGCTTTCGCCTGGGCGGAGATAGGATCATAGGGATTCTCGGGAATCTCGACGCCATCAATAACAGGCGTGTATTCATCCAGCAATTCCACCAGAGAACGCAGTATTCGGGTTTTAGCCTGACCCCGCTCACCCAGTAGGACAATATCCTGACCCGCCAGAATGGCATTTTCGAGCTGGGGAATGACCGTATTCTGATAGCCAATAATGCCCGGAAACATGTCTTCACCAGAGGACAGCTTGCGAATCAAATTACGCTGCATCTCCTCACGGATAGGTAGCACCTGATAGCCAGATTTTTTTAATTCACCCAGAGATTCGGGGCGTTCGTCTTGTGACATCTGCTGTCCTCATTAAACCGTATGGTCGCGATTAGTAAACCACAGGTATCTGCTTGATCATTATTAACAACTAATTACCACTTAACCTTAGCCCAATCTACCAAGATTTTCTCGCAACAGGAATCTTTTTAGCACCACATGAGTGTCGTGAAAATCAAACCACAACGATCGAAGCAACCACCAATACAAGACTCATACTCATCTAATCAATGCGCCAATTACCGCAATAAATCCGGTTTTTAAGGCCCAGGCCCCTCTCAAGGGCTTAATTATCCTGTTTTTGCGATACAACTCTCTTTTATTCGAGATTAAGTAGCCTGGATTAAAGTGATTTCAAGATAAAATTAAGGTTCTGACAGGTCTGGCTCAATTATGCCTTCGTTTTTCCGTAATCAAGCCAGACCGAAACTATTAACAAGCTCAAAGACCAGAACACTTTAAGGATCTCACACAGGAATGAACACCTCAATACTGAAATAGCTCATGCGTTTCCAAGCAAAACTTCAGATACTTTTCGTTGCGCTTTTTATTACCATTCAGGTAATAACTATCGCGGCTGTCAATCACACCACTAAAAATTATTTTAAACAACAAAGTCAGCAGGCCTTGCAGGTGGCGCGCATGCACTTTCAGGTATCCCTGAAACAGCGACACGATGAACTGGTGGATAAGGCTAGCGCCTTACTAAGAAACCCGAGATTCACCAAAGCCATCATTTCTGCAAATCGAAACATCATTACTCGCACTCGGGAAAGCTTACAAAGCGATATTCAATCCGATCGCTTATTAGTCATTAACAGCAACAAGCAAATCGTCTTTGATAGCAATAACACGCTTAATAAAGGTCAGCGTTTTTTTGACCCCGCTCTTCTAAATCAGGCAAATTCTTCGGGGTTTTCTAGTGGTTTTTTACTGGAAGACAAGGAAACATTTCAAGTTTCCTTCGTCCCAGTTCAACTCACCGACATGGTGATATGGATAGGCCTGGCGAGGCCGGTTACCGAGGCAGATCTGCGCATTATCAAGAACAAAATAGCACTGCCTGTCGACCTAAGTTTGATAACTCGACTCGCAGCACAGCCTCCTACAATCAAGGTGTCAAGCTCGGCAGCAGTCCAGTCCGTCTCAGCGATATTTAACAGGCTCCTATTATCGGAAACATCTACCCAGGTATCAGAAGCATCTAGCCAGGCCGCCACCATGGATCTGCTGGATGACCGCATAATTGCCAGCATAGACAAAATTGCCGAGCTGCCCGATAAAACCGAGGTTTTTGTCGGCATCTACTTTGCCATGGAAGACGCCCTGGCAACTCATCAACCTCTGTTCACTTTTTTAATGTTAATCGCTGTTATCGGTGTTGGTATCGCCTCGGCGGGTTGTTTTTACGTAGCCAAAACGGTGACAACTCCGATTCGTGCGCTTGATGCAGGCGTCGCGCGAATTGCCGGTGGCAATTACCAACAACGAGTACATCTGCATGAGCGGAATGAAATAGGGCGTTTGGGGCAAGCACTAAACTTGATGATGGAAAGCTTACAGTCGCGCTCAAAAGAAACAGAATACCGTCTCACCCACGACCTCGCGACCGGGCTAGCGAACCGAGATTTCCTGCAGAAAAACATGAGCGCATGGATCGATAGCGGGCAGCAGTTTTCGGTGGTTCTGGTTGACATCGCGCATTTTTCAGAAATCAATAATATTCTGGGGCATGAAAAGGGGGATACCTTGATTGTCGAATTCTCCAACCGGCTCAAATCCCTGGTTAAAAGCACCGACTTTATCGCCCGGTTGACTGGGAAATCTTTCGTAATAGTCTTACTTGATGCCGCCATTGAAGATATGGAAAAAGTCGCACAGCGAATCATTATCAGAATGGACAAGGCCTTTAAAATCGGCGACGACAACGTCGACACCGAAATATATATGGGCGTTGCCAACTTTCCCGCCCACGGCAACGACAGCAGAACCCTCCTTAGAAAAGCCGAAACAGCCCTGGACGAGGCGAGGCACAACCCCCTCCGTTACGCTGCCTACGATAAGCTTAGCGACCCGTATAAACCCGAAATGCTGTCATTGATGGGGGAGCTACGACAGGGCCTGAAAAAAGGTGAGTTTTTCTTCGAATATCAGCCGAAACTAGATCTCGCTACCGGACTCATCACCGGTTGTGAAGCTCTAGTGCGCTGGAACCATCCTGATCGAGGCAAACTCTTCCCTGATGAATTTATCGAACTGGCCGAACGCAGTAGTAATATCGGCGAACTCACATTGTGGGGCCTCAGCGAAGCAATGCGCCAGGTGGAGGAGTGGCAAGCCCTCAAAATCGACGTCACAATTGCCGTCAATTTATCCGTCAGAGATATTCAATATCGACAGTTTACCCAGCGGGTGGAAGAACTACTAAGCACCAGCAAAATCGATCCCAGCCGTATTCATTTGGAAATCACCGAAACAGAAATGATGGCCAAGCCCGAGTTGTCACTTAATATTCTCGAAAACCTCAGCGCAATGGGGTTTAAACTGGTTATTGATGATTACGGCGTAGGCTATTCGTCAATGGCTTATATTAAACAATTGCCTGTCAGTGAGATAAAAATTGACCGATCCTTTGTTACTGATGTTTTACAAAACCCTGAGGACAATGTCATCGTTCATTCGACCGTTGATATGGTTCACAGCCTCGGTCTGAAAGCTACTGCCGAGGGCGTAGAGGATAAGTTGACCCTTGAGCACCTTCAAAAAATCGGCTGCGACTATATTCAGGGTTATTACATCGCCAAAGCTCTCGACAAAGCTGACTTTGCTGAACTTGTCCTCCAGCGTAATTGTTTGGCTTCAGCGCTGCCACAAAATGCTAACTCAATACACGATCTTATTAGTAATTTGGCTAAGTATTGATTGCTCTTATCCGTAGTTAGTACAGTGCGCCCCATTCTTTGTTAGTATCCACACTCAAAAAAACAAATGCTTTAACAAACCTGTGTCCTGCTCCTGTCCGGGCTGGCAATATCCTTGCCACACGATCCACACGAGGGGTCGAGTACTACACCAACTGAGCGAGCTCTAGAATGGAACGTGTAAAAATCGGACAAAATTTCCCCAATCAGCCCATTCTAAAAATCATGGTCGGCGTGCCTTTGATTTATCTACCGATCATTTCCACCATTCCTTTTGCGATTATTTGTGTGTTTTTAGTGAAGTCCCATCTCAGGTTAATGGGTGCGGAAAATATCCGCTCCTATTGGGATTTCGTCCCCCAATGGATATCCCATCGATACCATTACAAAGATCAGATTACCTATTCAACGGGTTCTAAGTGGTACAACCTACGCGCTTTTCGTTGGTACTGGGTGTTCAATTGCAAACTCTATTGCCCCCTGAGTGTCGCTTTGTTTCGTTACCTCACTTATCTGGTCAAGATCGTAGAAAACTGGTGGTGTCCCTTCGAGCATGATCAAAAATGCGAGTACGAAGAAGGCGCTATCGACAAATCCTACTGGCATTTACACGAACAGGAAAAACAGCGCCTTCATCCTGACGACCGCAACAATCCGCTCTGGAGAGAAAACGAATAAGCATCCATATTGGGCTCGTCGTAATATATGCCAGTACTGATCTCAGTAGCGATGCAGTAGTAATTAGCCCACTTCCATTGTCTCCCTCTCAGTAAATCACTATGATCGGTCGGCATAACGAGGCGACTTTGGCGCCCCCAGGCTGACAGACAAAACGACTATCTA
>CALLDA010000112.1 GCA_937998635.1 uncultured Pseudomonadales bacterium | reverse complement strand
TCCGCTGACACTGGTGCAATCTCGATAAGTACCGAGATAGGACTCGGCAAATCCGGACCAACACCCGCCTCGGGATGCTGGGCGAAATGATTTTGCAAAGCCGTGGCTAGCTCCTGCTGATGGCTGTTGTTGTACAAGGCGCTTTGTATTTTATCCAGCCTGAACAAAAACTGCTGCCCAGCACGTTCAACAAACTCCAGGTTTGAAGCCACATTCAGGAGTCGACCCTGTATATCGAGCTGATGGCAGGTTTCTAACCATTGCTGAGCGGTGAATACCGCTCCTGCCTGTTCGGGCAATGTGCTTTCTGAACAGGCTGGTGCTAGTTCAGGTACTATTTCAGGTTCCAGTTCAGGACCTAGCGGGCCATCTACAAGCCCATCGTCTACAGCCCCTTTTTCCACAGGCATGTTTTCTACAACAGACTCCGGAAGAACAGGATCGCTTACTACAGAGCTTTCATCGGCCAGTTGTGCGTATTCGCTCTCAACTGACGATGCAGTAGACCTTGATTCGGCCTGGTCTGACCGATCGACAGCCTGGGTAGTATGAGGAACCTCGACCGTCAGACGGTCGGGATCAGGCTTTTTTGCGGCCTCTATGCCTCCTTTACTATCGACAACACCTTCCTCAATACCAGATGGGCTATCAGCCCTCACCGAGCTGACAGACTCTGCGCTAAGTGTTGGAGGATCAAGCCCTTCATCCAGCACTGGCTGAAACGCTAACTGGCGCAACAGCACCATCTCCAGACCACTACGCGGATCAGCCGCCAGAGGTAAATCCCGCCGCCCCAGCAGGCATATTTGATAAAACAGTTGCACATCTTCGCGACTTATTTTCTCGGCCAGCTCGCGGATCACCTCCTGATCGCCCAAACTATTGTCCAACGCGCCAGGCACTGCCTGCACCACCGCTACTCGATGCCAGATCGATAAGATTTCTGCCAGCGCACCTGAGTAATCCGGCGCGTGCTCTGCCAATGCTTCCACAAGACCCAGCACGGCACTGGCGTTGCGCTCTGCCACCTGACGACAGATATCCAGCACCGTAGATCGATCAATGGTGCCGAGCATGGTGCTCAGTTCTGCCGCTGTCAGTTTGCCATCACCATGAGCAATGCCCTGATCGGTGAGGCTCAGGGCATCACGCATACTGCCATCGGCTGCTCGGGCCAGCGCCCATAGTGCTGCTTCTTCAAAGGGCACATTCTCTTTATCCAGAATGCCTTTTAAATAATCGACGATACGCTCTGGGCTGAGGTTTTTAAGATTAAATTGCAGGCATCGGGACAGCACTGTCACCGGTAGCTTTTGCGGGTCGGTGGTGGCCAGCAGGAATTTAACGTGAGGCGGTGGTTCTTCGAGGGTTTTCAGCAGTGCATTAAAACTATGGGTCGAGAGCATGTGCACTTCATCGATCAAATAGACTTTATATCGCCCCCGGGTGGGTAGGTATTGGACATTATCGAGCAGCTCGCGAGTGTCTTCGACCTTGGTCCGCGAGGCCGCATCGACTTCAATCAGGTCAATAAAGCGACCCTCGTTGATCTCGGTGCAGGCGCTGCATTCACCACAGGCCTTTGAACTAACCCCCTGTTCGCAATTCAGGCATTTAGCCAGAATCCGCGCCAGCGTAGTTTTACCAACACCTCGGGTACCCGTAAAAAGATAAGCGTGGTGCAGACGGTCATTATCCAGCGCATTGATCAGCGCACGCAGTACGTGCTCCTGACCGGCCACCTCATCAAATGTGTGTGGCCGCCATTTACGGGCGAGGACCTGATAACTCATAAGATCATTAAACTCTGGGCATCAACGGGAATAGAGTGGCAAATTATACGGCCCAGAGAACTTATTCGATAGCCTTTGCTGACGCTCGCCAAGCCTTATTAAACAAAGAGCAGATGCAGGGATAATCAAAGAAACAAATGAGCTTATAGATGAAGACAGTCAGGCAGCGAGCCGAAAGCCAGCTGCCTCTTCTAATTAGCTACCTTTACTAAAAAGGCTCCTAGAAACTGCTCCTAAAGATTATTGCCAGGAAATGCACCATTTACGAATCTGATGCACCACTAGCACGGTTCTTTTCGCCGTCGCCTTTACCACCACCATAGCCTTTTCCTTTACCCCCATGACAGCCCGACTCGCCATCACCACGTTTACCACCTCCATGCTTACCGCCCTGGGGCAAGGGCACGGTATCAAAGATATATTCAGCGATCTGCTCGCGAGAAGCCTCATCGATAGCCTGAGGCGGCATTAAACCGAACCTTTCAACAGCGTGACTCAGCATAGCTGCATTTTGATCCGGGGCAGCTATCCAGTCAGTCACTTTTTGCACGAAGACAGCTTTTTCTGGATACGCCTTTAGGTAATGTTTCTTAACCATCATCATCGGTGGTGCAAGACGGTTTACATGCCCCTCCTCTGCACCACGTCCTTTACCTTCCCCACGGCCACCGCCGTGCTTTTGACCAGCCTTCATGGGTTGATGGCAATCCGCACAGACACTTTCATACAGGGCCTGGCCCGGCTTAGTAGCTGCAGCTGCATCCACTTCAGCAGCATGCAAAGGCGCTATTACTGATGCCAGCAAGAAGCTCAATGGAACAAGAATATTGGGGGTAAGCTTAAGGCTTACAGCCCGGGCAATTGAAGATGCTTCTGGAGTAGTAACCGGAATCGATAGTAAACATTTCGTATAAGCCATTTTAAAAACCTCGGTGATTATATGGTAATTAAAATAATCTAATATAAAGAGCAAGTAAACACAAAAGTATGCAGTGATTGATAAGGAGCAAGTAAATATAAGTAAGAATTGGTGGCAACCCTCACCAGCCACACCCCGGCACATAAAGGCACTGCTACCGTTGCTCCCTTCCGGGCCTGGCGGGGTTCACAGATATTTATTGCGAGGGGACCAATGAGGGCCACCATTGCGGGGCGGAATTATGGTGACTTCGCCTCTTGAATGCAACCGAGTGTAACTGGCTCGCGCTCTACTCCGAGACAATCGGAACAAACCTTTCACGAGCTCACCACGTCGGGTAGTATTAGGTTAACATCAATATAAGATAAGTAACGCATATTCAAATCACCAACCACATAAAACCGGATGGCCTGTGCCTCTAAACCCATTAGCAACAAGCTTTTTAACCGCCTTCTCAATTAGCAAGCCCTCCACAAAACCCTACGCTAAAGACCGCGCCGCACACGCTTCGCTATGGAGCCTGTTTGCACTACTCACCGCCTGTCTTCTGCTAGGTGCCTGCGGCGAAGGGGAAAGCAAGGTTGAAAGTGGTGATCGACAGCAAATTCTGCATTGGGGTAATGGTGCCGAACCCCAGGAGCTGGACCCACACATTGTCACCGGCGTGCCTGAACATCATATTATTACCGCGTTGCTGGAGGGTCTGGTACTGAAAGATCCCAGCACACTGGAGCCTATACCCGGTGTCGCCGAACGCTGGACGCTTAGCGACGATCTTTTGACCTACTCCTTCCATCTGCGCGACAACGCCCGTTGGTCAAATGGCGACCCGGTGACAGCCGATGATTTTGTCTGGTCCTGGTGGCGCGCCCTGCAACCGGCGTTGGGTAATCAGTACGCCTACATGTACTACGCCATTAAAAATGCTGAGGCCTACGCCAAGGGCGAGATAAGCGACTTTGAGAAAGTTGGCGTAAAGGCCCTGGACAAACGAACCCTGCAAGTGACCCTGGCCAACCCGACCCCTTATTTTCTGCAGTTGCTGGATCACTACAGCATGTTCCCGGTGCACCGCCCCACCATTGAAAAATTCGGTGGGCCTGCGGAGCGCGGCACTCGCTGGACCCGGGCCGGAAATTTCGTTGGCAATGGCGCTTTTATTCTCAAGCGCTGGGATCTCAACAAAATTGTTACCGTAGAAAAAAACCCCAGCTATTGGGATAGTCATGCGGTCAAACTCAAGGGCATCTATTTTTACCCCACCGAAAACGTCTCCACTGAAGAACGTATGTTCCGAGCCGGGCAGCTGCACATCACCGGCTCCATACCGGCTGATAAAATTGCTGTTTATAAAAAAGAACGCCCTGAAGATTTACGCATAGCAACTTACCTGGGCACCTATTTTTATCGATTCAACACCCAGATAGCCCACCTCGCTGACCCCAGAGTCCGTCGCGCTCTGGCCATGAGCATCGACAGAAAGCAAATAGTTGAGCATGTCACCAAGGGTGGTCAATTACCGGCCTATACTTACACGCCCCCCGATACGCTCGGTTATACCGCTGAAGATGGCTTTGCCTTTGATCCAGCGGCCGCTCGCGCTTTGCTGACCGAGGCCGGTTATAGCAATGGCGAGGGCTTTCCGCAGACAGAAATCCTCTATAACACCAGTGAAGGCCATCGCAAGCTGGCGGTCGCCATCCAGCAAATGTGGAAAACCAATCTCAATATCGATGTGATACTGAATAATCAGGACTGGAAGGTGTACCTGGATAACGTCGATAACGGCCACTACCAGATCGCCCGCGCCGGCTGGATTGGGGACTATGTTGATCCCAACACTTTTCTGGATATGTGGGTCAGCGATGGCGGCAATAATCGCACCGGCTGGTCAAATCCAAACTATGACAGGCTGGTATTAGACGAATCGCCTACCGCCGCGAATCGCAGCGCCCGCTATCTGGCATTTAAACAGGCTGAAGCCATTTTACTCGAAGCCATGCCCATCCTTCCGATCTATTTTTATACCCGAAACAACCTGGTGCAACCCAGCGTTAAAGGCATGCCCGCCAACTTACTGGATTACGCACTGTACAAAAACATTTACCTGGATCCAGCTCAACCGGAAGGTGGCAAGTAGGCCATGGGACGTTTTATCTGGCATCGGCTGCTACAGGCTATACCGGTATTACTGGTAGTCATTACTGCCACATTTTTCCTGGTTCGCGCCGCACCGGGCGGGCCTTTTAGCGCTGAAAAGGCGGTACCTCCAGAAGTACTTAAGGCACTTGAGACGCGCTACCAGTTAGACCAACCGGTTTTCAATCAATACCTTAGCTATCTCGGTGATTTACTTCAGGGCGACCTGGGACCGTCATTCCGATTTCCCGGTCGCTCCGTCAATGAAATGATCTTTGCCGGTCTGCCCGCCACTGCGGAACTAGGCCTCTACGCCCTGATTATCAGTATGCTCCTGGGCACGACAGCGGGGGTGATCGCGGCGCTAAAACCCAATACCGCCCAGGACTATATTCCCATGTCCACCGCCATGATCGGCATTTGCCTACCATCTTTTTTACTGGGCCCTCTGTTAATGCTGGTCTTCGGCATCTGGCTGGAATGGGTGCCGGTGTCGGGCTGGGGCAATATCCCCGGCGATAAATTACTGCCCGCCCTGACATTGGCATCCGGCTATACGGCCTATGTGGCAAGACTATCCAGGGGCGGTATGCTCGAAGTTATGTCGCAGGATTATATTCGCA
>CALLDA010000111.1 GCA_937998635.1 uncultured Pseudomonadales bacterium | reverse complement strand
AGGAAAATGTGATGAGTAACGTGCAACTTTAAAGCAAACTCGGTCCTATTGGCACGAGAATTATTTATGAAGATGATGAGGTGAGGCTCTGGGACCAGGTGATGCCTCCGGGACATCAACTAGGCCCACATAAGCACGAGTGCGACTATGCGATTGTTTGTGTCGATGGCGATAAAGTTGAGGCAGATACGCTGCCGGGCAATGCCACTGGGCACGATGGTCACATGGAAGTGGAGGTTGATCGAGGTAAGCTATTCTGGGTTAGAAAAGGTGGCGTCGAAGAGGCTTTTAATAAAACCGATAAGCGCTTCCGGGCTATTCTGGTGGAAATGAAACAGGATTCTTGAACGGGCCTGTAGAGCACCAGGCTTACTAATAGATGCGCTTGATCGAAACCGGGGTTTGGCCCAGTGGGTAAACAATGTCGATCAGATGTGCGCTTACCAAAGCCAGGGCCTCCGCCCAGGCCTGTTCGCTGTCTGCCTGGGTCGGGCACCAGGCGGTATTTATTTTGATTGAGCAAGTAAAGCCCTGGAGGCTTATGGCGGTAAAAACGGCGGGTAAAATGACCCATTCGAATTTAACCGCGTGCCGAAATTGACTTAGCGCGAGTCGATTCTGGAACTGGAAATAGAGAGAAAAATAAGTCGCCGCTTCGCTTACCAGTGATTGCTCATTGACAGCAAATTCGAGATACCCACTCGCCTGGTGGCCGTTGTCATTGGCGATCTTTTCAGCGTGGCAGCCTACCGTGAAAACCTCTGTATCCTGGCTATTAATCTTGGCAAGCGCTGACTTTAGCTGGATATTGCCCTGTATATCTGCAATACGGTCAATGGCATCGGCCTGTTCCTTGAGCTTGATAAAACCCGTAGCTTCGCTGTCCGCTACTTGTGGAGCCTGGTAGGGGATGGTTTTTCCAAGGGGATCGATATAGAGAATGTTTTGCCAGGGATACTTCATTGTTGATATCTAGTGATATTGGGTTTGTTTAAACGATGGTAGTTTGTCGGGCGGAGGCTTATAGCTTGGCTGCTTTTAGCTGGGGAAGGACAGCCTGCTCAGCCACCTCATGCCCTACAGGGTTCATCCACGGAATTTACCAGTTACTGCCCTTTAAAGCAGGCAAGGTTCGTTGGGTGATTTCCGCAAAACTATCAAGCACGCGCAAAGTCAAACCCCAGATCACGTGCTCATCAAACAGGATGCCGGGAAAGGTACTCCAGGTTTCGGCAATAGGGTATTCCAGTTCGGTGACCGCCGTTTCATCAAACAGATGGGTAATCGGCACCCAGAATACGTGGGCGACTTCTTCCGGAATTCTCGCGAAGGCGGTATTTTTGGTTTCCTGATCAACGTAGTAAACAAAGGGTGACAAGGTCATGGATTCCCGCAAGTCGGCCCGATCAATGGGGCGAACAGGGAGGGGGCCGACGCGATGATTTTCTTCCAGCGTCAAACCAATCTCTTCCCAGGTTTCCCTCTCTGCCACTGCGTGAGCGTCGGGGTCTTCCGGGCCTGCGCGGCCACCGGGGAAGGCAACCTGACCGGACCAAGGATCGCCGTTGCGTTCAGCGCGGCGAATAAAACATACCTCCAGCTCGCTGCCATTGCCCTTGCTTCCGACAGCGTCGCTGTCGGCTAATATCATGGCGACGGCGGCCTGGGTGTAATGGGCTCTGAATTCGGTAGGCTGGTGAGATTGTTTGTCGAGTGCGCTGCGTATATCGTCTATGGTTAACATGGTTTAAGAATGGCGTTTATCCTGGCAGGCGTCAACCTCTGTCCATTGGGGCTGAGGAATCTGCTCGCTTAGTTTTAGCTACTTTCTTTAAGCCGTCTACGGGCAAGCACCCAGCGATGGACTTCGCTGGGGCCTTCGTAAATACGCATCAAGCGAACCCGCTGGGCCATCATTTGCAAGGGTAATTCCTTGGTCATGCCCATGGCCCCGAAGGTTTGCATGGCGTTGTCTATCACATCGGTGGCCAGCTCGGTGCCATAGAGTTTGATCATACTGGCTTCGGTACGTACATCGCCGCCGTTGTCCTGCTTGGTAGCGGCATCCCACAGCATCAGCTTCAGACAATGGGTGCGGGTGACCGCATCGGCTATCCACCATTGAATGGATTGTCGGTTTGCCAGCGGCTCACCGAAAGTCACTCTTTGATTAGCGTGTTCACACATCATGTCGAGGGCGCGATTGGCCATACCCAGACACCAGGCACCCATTTGCAGGCGGCGGACAATGAGTCGCAACTGCATCGGTGCAAAGCCCTGACCTTCAACGCCGAGCAATTGGCTGGCAGGTACGCGGCAGTCTTCCAGTACCACCTCGCAATTGCTGTGGCCACCGATGAGTTTGATATCTCGGGCCACTTCCAGGCCAGGTGTGCCTTTGTCGACAATAAAAGCAGATATCCCGCCCCGTGAACCTTTCTCTACATCGGTGACCGCCATAACGATGGTGAAGTCGGCCTCTCTGACCTTACTGATCCAGATCTTGCGACCGTTAATCACCCAGTCATCACCGTCGCGCACGGCTCGGGTAATCATCCCTGCTGGGTCGGCCCCTGCTCCCGGTTCGGATATCGCAATGGCTGATATTGTTTCACCGCGGGCATAGGGTTCCAGGTATTTTTCACGTTGCGCGTCGTTGACGGTCGCCAGCATCATATGCAGGTTGGGGGAATCAGGCGGAAAGGTGAAGGGTGTGACAGTCCGCCCCAGTGCCTCGTTGACACCGACCAGGGCCAGCGCTGGCAAATCCGCGCCACCGGTTTCCTCCGGGCAATCCAGGCCCCATAAGCCCAGTTCTCGGCATTTGGCGTAGAGCGGCGCTAATTCTTCAGCGCTTAACTCATAACCACCACCATTGGCTTCGCGCTCCAGTACGGAGGCTTCCAGCGGCATCAACTCACTGTCAACAAATTTGCTGACAGTGTCGTTCAGCATTCGGTATTCTTCGTCTAGTTCAAAATCCACGGTGTACTCTCTTTAGTATCTGCTGGCTGATTATTTTGGAAACGGAGTCCCTACAAGGTTTGGACATCGCTAGTGAGTTAATTTGAAAGTGCCGGAATAATAGCATTGTGCGGGGCTGGGGCCAGTAGTTGGTGTTAGCTCTCATAAAAAGGAAAGACCATTGATCCCTTTATCCATACTCGACTTGTCTCCCATCATCGAAGGCGGTAGCGCCAGTGATTCGCTGCGCAATAGTCTTGATCTCGCTCAACACGCTGAGCAGTGGGGATTTAATCGCTACTGGGTCGCAGAACATCATGGTATGGCGGGCATTGCCAGTGCCGCTACTGCGGTGGTGATTGGTCATGTGGCGTCTGGAACTTCGACTATCAAAGTAGGCGCAGGTGGCATTATGTTGCCTAACCATGCGCCGCTGATTATCGCGGAACAATTCGGCACATTAGAGGCTTTGTATCCCGGTCGTATTGATTTGGGCCTGGGGCGAGCGCCGGGTACTGATCCCGCCACCAGCCGGGCATTACGGCGCAATCTAAATTCCAATGTCGATCAGTTCCCACAGGATGTGGTGGAGCTGATGGCTTATTTTCGATCAGATACTCCAGCGCAATCTGTGCGGGCTGTACCGGGAGAAGGTCTGGCGGTTCCGGTCTGGATTCTGGGCTCTAGTTTGTTTGGAGCGCAACTGGCGGCGCATCTGGGCTTGCCTTACGCGTTTGCGTCGCACTTTTCACCGGGGCAGTTAATGGCAGCCATTAAGGTTTATCGCGAGCAATTCAAACCCTCAGATGCACTGTCAAAACCCTATGTGATGCCGGGTATTAGCGTGTTTGCTGCTGACAAAGAAGAAGATGCTCGATTATTGGCTAGTTCGTGGCAGCAGGCATTTATCAATTTATACAGCGGACAACCCAGTCAGTTGCAGCCTCCTGTGGCAGATTACTTTGATAGCCTCGAAGCCTTCCAGCAGCACATGCTCAATGATGTAATGGCCTGTTCGGTGGTTGGCACACCAGAACAGGTTCGCCAACAGATGGAAGACTTTATTGAAAAAACCGGTGCTGACGAGTTGATTATCGCGGCACAGATTTTTGATCACGTGGCGCGGGTTCGCTCCTACGAAATTGTTGCCGATGGGATGATGGACCGTCCTTAGTTTTTGATTAAAAGCGAATGCGCCGCTGGCCATTCTGTTCGACGATATAAACCCCCGTCGGGGTATTGAAGTGGCTGCCAAGAATCATAATATCCCGGTCGCAATGCTCATCGACAAAATTACTTCGGGTTTGGATGGCCAGTTGTCTGTCCTGATCTGCGCTCTGACTCCACTGTGGCTCAGCGATTTGCACTGGGTGGATCATCATATCGCCAGTGATAAAGGCGCTGTTATTACCGCTGTTTAGGGAGACACTGCAATGTCCCGGCGTATGACCCGGTGTCGGGGTTAGTGACACCTGGTCATCGATAGACCAGGCATTATCGACCCACTGAACCTGATTGGCTTCAATGATGGGTAATATGTTTTGCTCTAGCACAGCCCGGTCATGTTTATTATCTGAGTCCTTCCAGCAATCCCATTCCCGCTGATTAAACAGGTATTTCGCATTGGGGAAGGTAGGCACCCAGCGGCCATCTTTTAGCTGGGTATTCCAGCCGGTGTGGTCGACGTGCATGTGGGTGCAAAAGACGAAATCAACATCTTCTGGTCGGCAGCCAGCGGCACTGAGTTCAGCGAGGTAGTTACCCTCACGATGGTTCCACTGAGGAAAGCCGGAATCTGTTTTGTGATTGCCTACACAGGTATCAATCAGGATGGTGTGGTGTTTGGTTTTCAGGACAAAGGTATGAATGCTGAGCAGCATACCTTTGGATTCATCGAGAAAATGGGGCTGGAGCCAGTCCAGGTGAGGATCAAATGCATTGCGATCTTTGTCCACATAAAGCGCTTTAGGACTAAAGGATTCCAGGGTGTCGACGACTTTGGCGACCTGGATATCGCCGATATCAAAAAACTGTGTGTGGCTGGGTGTTTGATGTTTATCCATGCGTTGTTCCTGCCTGCTTAATAGTTATTGATTATTTTTGCTGATAGCACGATGGGACGAATACGGTGACTTTTGCTGTTCAAGTTTACGGGGCTTGCCGCTCGCCTCATTGCTCGACAGGGTACCCAGCCGTAACCCAATCGGGCATACCGGTGTGACTGACACAGATCAGGTTATCAACCCCAGCCAATGATAGATTGGTCAAGGCAGTTTGAGCGCGGCGACCTGAACGACAATATATGTAGGCTTTGGCGTATTTTTTCAGGGTTTCAGCGTGATCAGCTTCCTCGCCAAAGGGCAAATTGACGCTACCGGGCACGTGGCCTTCGGCATATTCCTCCGGGGTGCGGTTATCGATAATTAGCTCGTTATCACCCATGTTGCGCCAGACCTTGTGGAGATCCTCCATAGAAAAATCTTCGTGAACGTATTGCCGGGGGTTGTAATCGACGCCGACACTGACATTGGCGGGTACCGCTTCGTTAATTTTCTTGGGCATATCGAGGTTCAGGTTGTTCATCGTCGCAATAAACTCAAGTGCCGTTTTGTTCCCGCCGAGCCGGGGGTTCCAGCGTTTTTCTTCGCCGATAGTGGAGCTGGTTCGGCCTTTATAATCGTGGGCTGGGTAGACCAGGGTTTCATCCGGCAAGGTGAACAACCTGGTGGTGACATTGTCGTAGAGGGTTTTGGCGTCACCCTGTTGAAAGTCAGTGCGACCGCAACCCCGAATTAACAGAGTGTCCCCTGTAAACACCATGCCATCAATGTAATAACTGGTGCAGCCGCTGGTATGACCGGGCGTTGCTATCACCTCAATGCTGTGGCGGCCCAGGGACAGTTTATCGCCATCCTTAACGATCAGATCAATGCCCTGGATACCTGCCGCTTCGCCGAAGACAATCTTGGCGCCGGTATTTTGCCGGAGCAGGCCGGCAGAGGTAATGTGGTCAGCGTGAGCGTGGGTTTCAATGGCATAGAGCAGCTCAATGCCCAGCTCTTTAATCAGCTGTAAATCACGATCAAACTGCTCTTTCACCGCATCGATAATTGCGCCTTCCTGGGTTTCGGGATCGACTAGCAGGTAGGTATAGGTGAAAGTGTCGCGGTCGAAAAGTTGGCGTAGCAGCATGCCGGGATGAGAAGTTTCGATTGCCATTGTAATGCCTCGTCTGTCTGCGGTGCTTATTCAGCGATTATAAAATCGAGAGATTGTCAGATTATCACGTATATTATAATTATGTAATATTAAGCTATAATATACAAGCTCCTGCGTTTTGCCCTGGCGCTGGCGCTAGCCAATTAGCCCGACATGGCCGCTAGTTAATGTAAGCATAGCAATTCGCAACGAATATTTTTGGTGATTGAGGGCTTATAAATTCTTCGATACTGGGATTATTTTCAACAAGCTGGTCAGCCTTTCGATATAAACATCCTTAACTTGCTTAATATCATCGCCGTCCTGTTCAGCGCTTACCAAACCTGCTTCCAGCTCCACTGCGAGCTGTTTATGGTGTTGGATGAAAATGTGCTGGTGATCCTGATGGAACGCGCTTAATGCTTTCAAACTGAGCTCTTTGGTGAGCAGGCTTTGCCAGCGATGGTAGATAGTTACCCGCGTTATAAAATTTTCCCTGACAGGCGTATGAGTCAGAGAATCTTCGTCCTCAACAGGGAGGTAAGGGAAATTCTTCATAAGCTCCCGAGCGTAAAGACCGACGCCACTGGCGTTTTTTCCCTGATTGTCGAGAACTTTTCCGTACCCATCGACAACATTGACCTTGTTCGGCCCACAACTAGGTGAATTACGCTTAAAAATGTAGCCGGAGAGATTTTCATGGCAGTGTTTTTGTTGCTCGGCGCAATCGATGAGTTGCTCGGTGATATCGAGTTTTGGACTAAGTGTGCCGACACAGCGCACGGCGTTGTTAACCACGACCAGTTGCACAGCTTCTCTGGGTACGCCGAGACCAACGGTCACTTCAGGGCAAAAAGGGCGAAATTCAAAATACCTGCTCAAAGTGTTTTTTATTAGCGGATTATTCTTGTGCCCACCGTCGTAACGGACTCGCTCCCCCAACAGACAACTACTAACGCCAACGGGGATTTTTTGTGGCTCTTCAGGTTTGGTCATATCACCTAAGTTTTGAAATAGCAGGCTCGTTACTTAGAAATAGTATCCGACTTCAATTTGCAGGTAATCATCGCGCCGCAATTGATGGCCGATACTGTCGGCACTAAAACGATCGGGAGAATTATTACCAGGTTGCTCTGAAAATATTAGTGCTTCAATTGTTAAGGCAATCGAATTACCAAATTCTGTCGAAAGTTCCAGAACGAAGTTATGAGCTGAAGTATCAGCGTCCTGTATCCACAAGCCGAGCACTTCGGTGCTATGCAGATTATTCAGGGACCAACGTGTTCCCAGTACGATATCTTCTTCGTTAAAAGTCAGGGCGTCATCACGTCGTTGGTCATAGATTCCCTCCAGGATAATGCCGAGATCCTGGGTGGTGTCAAAAATGCTGTATATATTGTATTCAAAACCACCTGTAACTGAACAATAGTCTTCCGCTTTGAATTGCAGATTAGGTTGACCTTTGCGATAGATGGCTTCTAGTTTCCACAACCACTCATCTTTGATGTACTGGGTTTCAAGGCCGAGTTGTTTGATCTGCGGGTAATAGGGTCGGAGAACAGGATCCGATATCCCCATCGAAGTAACGAAATTCGGATCGCGACTGGTGCCTTGAAAATATGATAGCGCCAATTCCCCACTTGCCAGGCTCTGTTTAAGACGAACCGCCCAGTCGATATGATGGTCTTTGTCCTTATTCTCATAAAGGGGATTATTGGTGTCGACGACCAATGAGCTGCGTAAACGCCCATCATCACCTGCAAAATTCCGTTCTCGAAACCTGGGCAATACATAAATATCAAACAGCCCGCTGGTAAGTGGAAAGGACAGGCTAAGCATAGCTTGGCCGAGTTTCTCCTCCTGGTCTGGTGCTTCGATAGCATCGGTCTGGTTGATGATGTCAACCAGATGGATGGCTTCGGTAACGCCCCAGAATACTTTGTTGATGCCCGCACCTATCTCGAGCCTTGGGCTCGACCAGAGGGCGTAAGCCTTACGGATATCCCCGTGACTGCGTTCATCATCCTGAAAATCGTGTCGGTAAAAAGGAATGAATTCCAGGCTGATGGCGTCGGAAATCTTGTGGTACGCGCTCAGTTCGAGGGCTACAGACTGGCTTTGTGATCTTTGAGCCTTGTGCAAAGGCTTGTCAGGAAAATAGCGTGCCTGGCCGAATAATTCTCCTTCGAATTCCCAGCTCCAGCTAGTCAGTGAAATAGGTGTGAGTAGAATAAATAAGACAGTATGAATACCAATGCGCATGATTAACGCACTCGACGGAGGCTATTCTCGCTGAAATCTGCGTCGGTCAGACCCTGACGGAAAACATAATTTGTAGCAATCATATCGGTAGATTTGCCGTCCTGCTGATTGACCATGGAAAGTTGGCCGGGACGCCAGTACTGATCGAGGTAAAGCTGGTAGCCGCTTACCGTGAGTTTTTTTATGAAGGTGTGTTTGCGGTCATAAAACTCTATCTGTTGAATGCGATATTCGGCTTTATCAATCCATACGATTTGGCGGGTATAGCCAGAGTCTTCATCTTTAGGGACACGTATAACTTTAAAACAGTCTTGCTCAGAGTAATATTCGTCACCAATATATTCATAACTGTAGTCATCGACTTCCTGAGGTGCAAGATCTTCGTAAGAGAATTCACTGCCGACAAAAGAGCCCGCTTTTGAGGCCCCACTAATGCGTTTTACTCGGCCCAGTGCCGGCAAATATAGCCACTGGTCATCATCACGTTGGCTGTGGGCATGGGTAATGAGCGCTGTACCACGGATGCGTTTTGGTTCTCTGAATACGATTAAGGTTTTGTCGCCGTCAGTTTTACTATCAGCGTCGCCCTCAAGCACCGTATTTTCAATCAAACGTCGACTCTCCTGGCCGGACTTGTTACGTAATACCATTTCCTGTTGGGAGGAGAAATCCTTGAAGCCCAGATCCCGACGGTCGATTTCTTCGAAGATAGCCCTGCCTTTTTGTTGATTGTTTTGCGGTTCGGTTTCGCCCTCAACCATGAGGGCGATAGATAGTAAGCTGACAGCAAAAAAATATTGCACCATCAATGATTTATTTTTTTTCAACAGCTTTTCTCCATAGTTTTTTATTGATCGTCGCTTTTAAATAAGTATTTCTTATATGGAATATTTTATCGAAAGCAAATTCATCCTGCATTGTCTTCCTGACTTTTTACTGAGTCGGTATCAATTATCATCAATATGGTCGGCAGGATGAAATAAGTAATGGCCAGGGATATTGTTAGCGACAGGGCGGTCATTAGACCAATAAACTGATTGATGCTAACGGAAGAAAATAACAGTACCAGGAAACCACTGATCAGTATGCTTGAATTAACCCCGAGGGCGGTGCCGACCCGGTGATAGCTGTAGTGGATTGCCGCTTTAACTGAATCGTTATTCAACCTTCGCGCCCGTAGGTACTTGCTTAAAAAATGCACGGTATTGTCCACGACGATACCAAAAGCGATCACCAGTGCTGGCACGGCGGCAAAAGTCAGTCGACCGCTAAACATACCCCAGAGGCCAAAGCCTATTACCCCTGGTGCAATGTTGGGGAGTATGGATAACACACCGAGTTTAATATTACGCAGCACTAGCATAATAACGATTGAAATGGAGGACACGGCAAGGATTGCTCCAGAGATCATTGATTGGCCATTGGCCTTGCCCATATGTCCCATCATCACCGAGGGCCCGACACCTTCTCCCAAACTCAGCGCGGGCAGATTTTCCCCAGCAAAAGCGCGAGCATTAAGGTCTGCAGCAACAATGGTGTTTGATTCAACACCCGCCATGGTCACAGTTATGCGTGTGGTTTGGCGGTTGATATCAACCAGGTGATTCACGTCCAGGCCGTAGGGCAGCGATAATTCGTAGAGCAGATGATATTGTGCAGCCAGGTCAGGATTATCGGGGGTTCTGTAATAGAGTTGCTGGCCTCCATGAATGGTGCGGTTTAAACGTCGGATAATATCGCTGTAAGACTCTACGTGCATGACGCCGGGTTGGGCCTCGTACCAATGTACTAATTTGTCGAGATCAGCGAGATATTCTGCCTCAAAGATACCGTCGGCTTGTCCGGAATCGACGATGTGATGAACCAGCATGACCCCGGTCAGGTTTTCTTCAACAAAGTCAGTGTGTTGGCGAAAGGTCAGTTGCTCGCCAAATAATTTGGTGAATACGTCATTGAACTGATTAAGGCTTAGTCCATGGGCGGTAAAAATAAAAATTAATACAAATGCTGTACCCAATTCGCTACGTCGTTTTATTGCGAGGTCGGCAATTCTATCCATAAGACGGCTGCCCATATCATTGGCCTTGCCCGGCTTGATCGGCAGGTAACTCAGCAGGGCTGGCAGACTGACAATGGAGAAGAGAAAGGCGAAAGCCACGCCCAGTGCGACGATATTACCCATGGCCCTAAACGGTGGTGATTCGCTGAAATTAAGCGTTAGAAAGCCTATGCCAGTGG
This sequence comes from uncultured Pseudomonadales bacterium, assembly GCA_937998635.1. Taxonomy (GTDB): domain Bacteria; phylum Pseudomonadota; class Gammaproteobacteria; order Pseudomonadales; family Porticoccaceae; genus HB2-32-21. The sequence continues at coordinate 4,002 of CALLDA010000111.1, read as the reverse complement.
TAATGCTGGTCAAAAAAATGGGTTCTAGATTAATGCGCATCGACTCGATAATGGCTTGACGTTTTTCCGTGCCTCGCCTGAGTTCCTGAAACATGGTGACCAAAAAGTGGACGCTATCGGCCACCGCAAGTGTCAGGATTACTACTGCCGATGAGCCCGTGAGAAAGGAGTGCTCAATGCCAAGGTGGCCTGATGATCCCAGAGCAGCAAGTGTCGAGAGAATAATCACCAGGGTCACTGAAGTGATCGCCCACAAGGAGCGAAGAAAAAAATAAGTGACGAGTAAAATCAGTGCAAACATGATGGGAAACAGGGTAGCGACGTCGTATGCACCGGCTTCCTGGAGTGATTGTCCCATCATAATTTCGCCGGTCAGATAGGTTTTTATCCAGGGGGAATTAGTTTCCAGCTCGATCATCATTTCCCGCACATAACTGACAGCTGCACTGTGCCCGGATATATCGCCATGAGGAAAATTCATGGTGATATTAACCGCCGTAACGTGCCCCTTTTTGGAGACAATGCGATTGACCAGCAGTGGCTCGTTAAGGGCAATTCGACGGACTTCGTCGATTTGTGTGGCGTTGAGATTCAGGGTGTCTTCCGCCAACGGACGAACGATCAGGTCGTCCCCATCGGGGTAGGTGTCCTGAAAGTTGGTGAGTGAATCAACGCGTCGAGAAAAGGGTGTTTGCCAGGCAGCGCGGGTTAATTGTTCAATGGCATCCAGTGTTTTATTGGTAAATATATCGCCGTCGTCAGGAGCTAGGACAATCATAATATTGTCGCGCTGACCAAAGGTTTCCTGCATTTTATCGAAGGCCAGTAATTGCGGAAAATCTTCGCTGAACATGATGCGGTAGTCAGAGGTGACGTGTATTTTTGGCAGGCCGAGGGAACACACCACCACGATAAATAGGGTCACGACAAGTATCAGTACGCGAAATTTCAGAATTAAATCTGTAAAGCGATCGACGATCATTGTTTAGATTCCTTTGTATGGACGCTTTTCTTCCTGTCAAATGCCTCTAAGAGCACTATAAGTTTGCCTCGGACAATCAATATTGGGCTATCAATTTGGGGGACGGAGCAAAGAGGGTACCGCTGCCAATAACTCTTGGGTATAGGTTCGCTGGGGCTGGTGCCAAAGAGTTTCGGTATCTCCGCTTTCAATGAGCTTACCCTGGTGCATAACAGCGACCCGGTCGCAGATGTAGCGCACCACCGAGAGATCGTGGGAGATAAACAGCATGGTCAGATTGTGTTTATCGACCAGCTCAAGAAGAAGTTTCAGAATCTGCGCCTGAATGGTGACATCCAGAGCCGACACCGGTTCATCGGCGATAATCAGTTCGGGTTTGGTGGCGATGGCTCGGCCGATAGCGATACGTTGGCGCTGGCCACCGGAAAATTCATGGGGATATTTACGCAGCGATGAGCTAACCAGGCCGACATCGTCCATCAGCGATAGCACCTGGGATAAGACGGTTTTATGGCTTGCCAGGCGATGGTAGAGCAAGGGTTCAGCGAGGGCATCAAGTACGCTCATGCGCGGGTTGAGCGAGGCGTAGGGGTCCTGAAAGATCATTTGCATACGGCGGCGATAGGGTTTCATGGCCCTCGCACTGAGCGTGCACAGTTCGTCGCCAGCAAATTTCACTGAGCCACTGGTGGGTTTAACCAGTTGCAAAATTGAACGCCCGAGGGTTGATTTACCGGAGCCCGATTCGCCAACAATGCCGAGAATCTCATGTCGGTGAACGGACAGGCAGACATCGTCCACGGCTTTAACGATGGTGTCGTTGTTTTTGCGGCGTTTGGTCTCACCAAACCAGGTCTTTAAATGACTGATTTCGAGCAGGCTTGCCTGTGGGGCTGGAATTTGCAGACCTTGAGTTTGTGGGATCTGACTTTGCGGTGTATCACCACCGGGTTTGTGCTCACCGAGCTTGCTACCACTGGGGACGGCAGCCAACAGGGCCTGCGTGTAAGGATGCTGGGGATGATTAAAAATATTGTCTGCGGAATCATATTCAACGATCTCACCGGCTTTCATAACGGCCACTTTGTCGGCAATGCTGGCGACCACGGCCAGGTCATGACTGATAAAAATAACCGCCAGGTTGCGTCGGCTTTGCAAGTCGGCGATCAGCTTGAGGGTTTGCGCCTGAATGGTGACATCCAGTGCGGTGGTGGGTTCGTCGGCAATCAATAGCCGGGGTTCGGCTATCAGGGCCATGGCCATCATCACCCGCTGGCGCATACCGCCGGAAAATTCATGTGGGTAACAATCAAAACGCTGCTCGGGTTCGGGAATACCCACTTCGTCGAGCATGCTAATAGCCCTGACTTTGGCGCCCTTTCGGGGTAGCTTACGATGGTAAATGAGTGGTTCTATCAGCTGTTCGCCGATGCTCAGGTAGGGATTCAGGGAGGTCATTGGGTCCTGAAAAATTGTCGTGATCTGACTGCCTCTGATGCTACGCAATTGCTTTTCTGACAGGCCTAATAGATCCCGTCCATCAAAATGGGCGGTGCCAGTTTCAATCCGACCCGGCGGCATCGGGATCAAGCCGAGCAGGCTATAGCAGCATACAGACTTACCCGAACCAGATTCGCCGACGATGGCCAGCGTCTCCCCACTATCGACCGAAAAGCTGACCTTATCCACCGCCTTGACCAGGCCGTTACGGGTGTGGAACCAGGTGCTTAGATTATCGACTTCGAGTAATGGCATTACAATCTCTTTTGAACCTGGTTTAGTCTTTTGAGGCGCGAGGGTCGAGAGCATCACGCAGGCCATCGCCGAGGAAGTTAAGGGCGAATAAGGTCAGGGAAAGCGTCAGGCCCGGGAAAATAAGCAGCCAGGGGTACTCTTCCATGGTTTCTACGCCGTAGGAGATCAGCAGGCCCCAGGAGCTTTGTGGTGGTTGAATGCCCAGACCCAGAAAACTCAGAAAAGCCTCGAACAGCATGACGCTGGGAATAGTCAGCGTGGTATAGACAATCACCGGACCCAGGGTGTTGGGGATCAGGTGACGGCGAATAATGGTCCATTGGGATAGCCCCAGAGATATCGCCGCTTCGATAAATTCCTGTTGCCTGAGGGATTGCACCTGGCCGCGGACGATACGAGCCATAGTTAGCCACTCGACAGCGCCAATGGCGAGAAACAGCAGCAGGATATTGCGGCCGAAAATCACCATTAATAAAATAATAAAAATCATAAAGGGCAGGGCGTAGAGGATGTCTACCACACGCATCATGGCGGCATCGATACGGCCACCGAAATAGCCGGCGACGGTGCCGTATAAAACTCCGATAAGCAGGGCTACTGTTGTGGCGATAAAGCCGACGGCGAGGGATACCCGGCCCCCGTAAAGCAGACGGGTCAGTAAATCCCGGCCCAGGGTGTCTGTGCCAAGCCAGTGCTGTAGGGACGGTGGTGTCGCACCCAGCGCCAGATCCTGTGCTTCGTAGGCGTAGGGAGCGATCCAGGGTGTAATTAATGCGATAAGGCACATCAACACAAGTACGATCAGTCCGGCCAGAGCCATTTTGTTTTTCTGTAGGCGCAGCCAGGCATCGTGCCACAGGGAGGAACCCTGTTCTGCATCTGCGATTGTAGGGGTCGTATCCTTCACGGGGATAGCCGACAAGGGTAAAAGGCAGTCATTAAACGATGGCTTCCAAAAAGCAACTACTTCGATGTTCCGCTGTATTGCTGGCGAAGTTTTGGGTTTAGCCAAACAGCGAGAATGTCTGACAGTAAATTAAATACAATAATCAGTGTCGCAAAGAATACCGTGGCACCCATGATCATGGTGTAGTCACGATTAAAGGCAGCCTGCACATAAAACCGGCCCAGGCCCGGAATCTGGAAGATGGTTTCGACCACAAAAGAGCCGCTCAGCAAACCTGCGAAGGCGGGTCCAGCAAAGGCGACTACTGGGATTAGACCACCACGCAGGCCATGCTTGATCACCACAACCCATTCCGGCA
>CALLDA010000110.1 GCA_937998635.1 uncultured Pseudomonadales bacterium | reverse complement strand
ATCAACTACTATGAAGTGCCGGTACTAGCCAGCACACTGAACGCCTTCTATAAACTCGATACCAGGCGTTATTTTATTCAGGGCCTGGATAATCAGCATCCGGTCAGTGATTTTTCTTTCAGCGAAGATGCCAGTTACTTTCAGCCAGGCACTCTAAAGCGACGAGCGAAACGGTGATCCCCTAACGGCAATCTTCACCTGCCCGTCCATCGGATCACCAACTGCTAGTCCGTGCTTGCTGTGAACTCAGGTTAATTTTATCCTGAGTTCACAGCGCACTAACCGGACTCCGAGCTTAACCGTTTGGCTCCCTTCTTCAGCTACGACTGATTCGTAAAATACTACCTTCGCCATCGGCCGCGATAAGTAAATTCCCCGAGCCATCGCTACAAAGCCCGCCCGCAAGATCAATAGGACAAACTGCACCGACCGGTAGCTGAGTGGCTACTTGAGAGGCAGCATTGCCAGCTGCCAGGTCAACTGACCACAAAGTTCTCCCACCGCGATCAAGGACAAAAAGCTTGTCACCGATGACAGTCAACCCCCGTGGATCCTTCAGATTCTCAAGGATTGGCGTGACCGCGCCGCCATCGCTGACAGTGACAACCCGACCCGCGCCGGTTTCGGAAACATAACAGACACCACCGTGGAAACAGACATCTTTAGGTGCAGACAAACCTTCCACCAGCGTCGACATATTTCCTGCATCGTTAACCGAAAAAACTGAGCCGCTGTTGCCGTTAACACCGTCATCTTTGACCACGTAAACCGTATCGTTTTCGCCCGCGCACAAACCCTTCAACTGACCCTGTTTGGCTACCAGCATATGAGATTTTTCGCTGTTAAACTGATAACGGAGGACATCACCACGGGCTGTGGTCATTAAAAACTCCCCGGCATTGCCCGCGGCAACCGCCCGCACAAAACGTGGAGCGGATTTGTCCAGTGGGCTACCCACCGCCGACCGCTCACCGGAAGCATCCAGCCGGGCCAGGCTCAAACAATCCACGATAAAACAGGTGCCGGATGGATCAGCGGCAATACCCCACGGCCCTACCCAACCCGGCTCGGCCAGCACTCGCTCGGTGCTATTGCCGTCCATACTGACTTCGGCAACGCCGCCATCGACAAAATGACTGAGATACAGCTTACCCTCTGCATCAAAGGCCAGATTATCGATGCCCGGCCTGACGCTGGCGATCACTGTCTGGGCGCCTGTTTCAGTGTCAATCTTCACCACTTCACCATTACCCGCCTGGGGTGACACCAACTCTCCACCAGGAGTAAATTTCGCAGCGGTAGGATGAAACAAACCCTCGGTGACTTTTTCCAGCTCGCCAGTTTCGGGGTCGGCGCGCCAGATTTCCCCTTCGGGTACCAGCGGAAAATACAACTTGCCATCGGGGCCACCAGCCAGGGCATTGGGGCCGGACAAATTAGCGGCAATCTGGCGCGGTGGTCTGTCGTCGTGCGGATAAAGTTCGAACAGGCCACCGCCCGGTCGATGCTCGTCAATAAACAGGCGATCGTTGAATACCGTAACGCCATTGGCCGAGGGCAGGCCATCCGAGACAATAGTGACCTCACCGTTGGGTTTACGCATGCTCACCTGCTCACTCATTACCTCGGTGGAATACATGTTGCCCTGGGAATCAAAAGCCACATCGTCGGGGCCAGTGATCGGCCCACCATTGGGAGCGATCACTTCGTGCTCTCCCGTCACCGTGTCAATTGCCGTCACCTGGCTACCCATGGCCTGGGCCACATAGAGCCGCCCGTCGGTGCCAAATTGCATCCCGTTAGCGCCAAATAAAGCGCTTGGAGGCGTCACCTGGGTCAGGCTCCAGCCTTCAGCTAATTGTGGTGTGACTGCCTGCTCGCCGTGTATTGCTGCAAATCGGTTCATTATTTTTCTCCATAATTGTGTGTATTGATTGTGCACATACCAGCCTATGAGCGCCACGAATAATTCGTGGCCAAAAAAAAAGCACCCTGGCGGGTGCTTTTTAAAATTAATCTACGTTGAATGCCTTAAACATTGACCGGCAGATTAAACAGCTTTTTAACATTGTCGTGAATACAGGCATTTTGCTGCTCGACTGTTAAATGCGCCATTTGCTCGTCAAGAATTTTTTGCGAGTTAGGCCATGAAGCATCGGTGTGCGGGTAATCATTAGCCCACATCAGGCATCCACTATTTACGACATCAGAGTTACTGTAAGCGGTCATATCGTCCTGGAAAGTATACGACACATTGTTAGTAAGGTACTCACTGGGCATCTTTGTCAGCTTGCATTCAACCGCAGGCCCCAGACGCTTGATAGCATGGTCAGCACGGTAAGCATAATGAGGAATCCAGCCAGCGTCGGCCTCAGCAATGACCAGCTTCAGATTGGGATTATCTTCAAACACACCACCAAACAGGAATACACCCAGTACATCCTGTACACCACGGACAATATTCATAAAGCCGTTAGCGGGATGGCCGCGCTTGGGCTGCAACACTTCTTTAACACCGGAATCTTCAGAGGTGAGGATGTGGAAGCAAACCGGCAAATCAAGATCAGTCGCACATTGCCATAGCGCATTATAATCCTCATGATCATAATCTTTATGCTGAGGTTTACCTGGCATCATCATGCCAACAAAACCCATTTCCTTAGCGCGTTTAAAATCTTCAATGGCTTCATCAACGGAGGCAACCGCTGTTTGTGCAAGACCAAACAATCGGCCTGGTGCGCCAGCGCAGAAGGTTTCCAGCCAACGGTTATAAGCATTCATGCAAGCTGCTTTATACTCATAATCTTTATGGGAACACATCACCATACCCACTGACGCGTAGATCAGTTCGGCACATACGCCATCGTGATCCTGAACCTCAGCACGGTACTCCGGGTTCCAGGCAGCATTGGGAAGTTGATCAAATTTAGCAGTACGGTACTTCAGTAAGTCTTCTGCCGGCACACCAGCAGCACCCAAGAGTGCCAAAGGTATAACATCATCCAGACCTGGGATATCAAAAGTATGCACGCCACCGGGGCCTTCTACTACCTGCGGTGCGCGATCACGAAATTTCGGATCAATAAAATCAATATAAGTGTTTGGCGGCTCAACAATATGGGAGTCCGCAGAAATACCGGGTTTACGCATGGGTTTCTCCAAAGATTAAGGGTGGTAGGGGTGATCAGTGGCCGTCACAGGCCTTGATCCATGTAAACGGGTTGACACTCTGAAGAAATCGACGGCCGCTGTCAAACTTTTTTTGCTATGAAAACGCAAACAAGCCCACCGGGATCAGTTACCTGACTCCGGTGGGCTTGTTTGCCGCTAGTCGAACACCTTACTAGCGGTTGTCTCCAGATTTTAAACGGTGTCAGATCAAGACATCAGACACCTTGCTCCTGACAAAGCACATAGACTTGCTTGCGGGACTTATTCCCTGCTAACTGCTAAGCACTAATAGGCAGGTTAAACAGTTTTTTCACATTATCGTGAACACAGGCGCTTTGCTGCGCTTCAGTCAAATGCGCCATTTGCTCGTCAAGAATCTTCTGAGAATTGGGCCAGGATGCATCGGTATGGGGATAGTCATTGGCCCAGATCAGACATCCACTATCGACCACTTCCTGGTTGGTGTAAGCGGTCAAATCATCCTGAAAGGTAAATGAAATATTCTCAGTGATGTATTCACTGGGCATCCGGGTCAGCTTCGATTCAACGGCTGGCCCAAGACGCTTAATGGCGTGATCGGCTCGGTACTTGTAGTGAGGAATCCAGCCAGCATCGCCTTCGGCAACAACCATTTTCAACTTCGGATGCTTCTCAAACACGCCGCCAAACAGGAAGACGCCCATAACATCCTGAACACCGCGAATAATATTCATAAAACCATTGGCTGGATGGCCCCGCTTGGGCTTGAGAACCTCCTTAACACCACAGTCGTCGGACGTTAAAATATGGAAGCACACGGGGAAATCCAGATCAACCGCACATTCCCACAAAGCATCGTAGTCGGGATGATCGTAATCCTCGTGTTGTGGGCGTCCTGGCATCATCATGCCAACCATGCCCATTTCCTTGGCCTTTTTAAAATCAGCAATCGCCTCATCAACCGAGACAACCGCTGTTTGCGCCAAACCAAACAAACGGTCTGGGGCACCCGCACAGAAGCCTTCAAGCCAGCGGTTATAAGCATTCATGCAGGCGGCTTTGTAGGCATAATCAGGGTGAGAGCACATAACCATGCCAATTGAGGCATAGATGATCTC
>CALLDA010000109.1 GCA_937998635.1 uncultured Pseudomonadales bacterium | reverse complement strand
CGCTGATTAAAGCCTTATTGGCTTGTTCGGGGTTGAGATCATAGAGAAGTAAGGTGCGGGTTTTTTCCGGCCGGGGTAAGACCTTCACGGTGACTTCCCACAGTGCCGCTAAGGTGCCCCATGATCCGGCCATCAGTTTCGACAGATCAAAGCCAGTGACATTTTTCACTACCCGACCGCCGGATTTGAAAGGTTCGCCCCGGCCACTCACGGCTTTAAAGCCCAGAAAATGATCCCGTGCAGCACCGGATAAAAAGCGTCTTGGGCCACTGATGTTACCGGCCAGAGTGCCACCGAGGGTGCCGTTTTTGCCTACGGAGGTAGACACATCAAACAGGACTGAATAATCCGGTGGTTCAAAGGCGAGCATTTGATTTTGTTCAGCTAACAGCGCTTCAACCTCCTCCAGAGAAGTGCCAGCACCGGCAGTCAAGACCAGTTCGACTGGATCGTATTGAGTGATGCCCGCAAAAGCAGATAAGTCGAGTATGTGCTCCGTTTGCACTGTGTGCCCGATCGACGCTTTGCTAGCGGAACCTTGAACCGATAAGGGCGTGTTACTGTTTGAAGCCCATTGAATTAGCTCTATCAGTTGCTCTGGTTCCGTGGGCCGATGTATTTGTGGCATAGGGTATTCAGCTCAGCAAAACTAAAATCGGGGCAAGTCAGGAAACGGCAATTCGCCATTATGTATATGCATGTTGCCTAACTCGGCACAGCGATGCAGTGTGGGGAAAACCTTACCAGGATTGAGCCGGCCCTGGGCGTCAAAGGCGCATTTAACACGCATCTGCTGATCCAGGTCGCCCTGATCAAACATAAAACTCATTAAGTCCCGCTTCTCGACACCGACGCCGTGTTCGCCGGTCAGTACGCCGCCGACTTCGACACAGAGTTTCAGTATATCGGCACCAAAATCTTCGGCCCTCTGGAGTTCTCCGGGCTGATTGGCATCGTACATAATTAAGGGATGGAGGTTACCATCACCGGCATGAAAGACGTTGGTGACGCCTAGACGATATTGTTCACTCATTTGGGCCATACGCTTTAATACAAGGGGTAATTGGTGACGGGGTATGGTGCCGTCCATGCAGAAGTAATCCGGTGATAAGCGACCTACCGCCGGGAAGGCTGACTTGCGACCGAGCCAAAAGGTTAGCCGCTCCTGCTCGCTGGTGCTGACCTGGACTGAGCTGGCACCAGCTTTATTGGCCAGAGTCACGACTCTATCGACAAGGTAGTCAACTTCCACCGCAGGGCCGTCAAGCTCGACGATCAACAGCGCTTCTGCATCCAGTGGATAACCGGCGTGGCAAAAATCCTCGGTGGCTTTGATAATGAATTTATCCATCATCTCCAGGCCTGCAGGGATAATACCGTCGGCGATAATGTCGCCCACCACCTGACCAGCCACTTCGATGTCGTTAAAGGCGATGAGCAACGCCCGTGCTGTCTCTGGCACCGGTAAAATCCGCACCGTGACTTCGGTAATGACACCCAGGAGCCCCTCGGAGCCAGTGAGCAGGCCGAGTAGATCATAGCCCTCAGCATCCATATGTTTACCACCGAGACGGACGATGGAGCCATCGACCATCACCAACTCAAGACCCAGGAGGTTATTGGTGGTCATGCCGTATTTTAAGCAGTGCACGCCGCCGGAGTTTTCTGAGACATTGCCACCGATGGTGCAGGCGATCTGGCTGGAAGGATCGGGCGCGTAGTAGAAACCATCAGCCGCAACGGCCTCGGTAAGCGCCAGATTGGTAACGCCGCTTTGGGTGGTTAAGCAGCGGTTGTCGTAATCGATATCGAGTATTTTATTGAAGCGTGCCATAGCCAGCAGGACGCAATCTTCGAGGGGTAGAGCGCCGCCGGATACCGAGGTGCCAGCACCACGTGCCACCACCTTGATATTGCGGCGATGGCAGATGGCCATGATTTTTGATACCTCGGTGACGTTATCAGGCAGCACCACAATCATCGGCATCTGCCGGTAAGCGGTCAATGCGTCGCAATCGTAGGCGCGCAGGCTAGCGGTGTCGGCAATCACACGTTCTCTGGGCAGGAAGTCGCAAAATTCCTTAATCAACACATCGCGTTGATTTAAAATTTCCTGCTCGGCGGCGGGCATTTTCATTGGGCCATTCCTGAATCTGATACCAGAGTTTTAAGTTCCGAATGGTACCAGAGCGAGATACACAGTGGCGCAGCTTGATTTATCTGGTTTCTGCCGTGTGTCTGTTTGTGTAGGCCCCCGTTCATTTTGTAATAATCGGGCTTATTATATGAATCCACCTTCTGTCTGTGTGCCCGAATGTGCTTGAATAGCGGTCATACAAGTTTTTGACTTTAACGACAGACCAACATTGCGAACCACAAGCGAGGAACAGCAAATGAAAGTAGACGGCGAACTGCCTATGGGCATGGACAAAATTGTCGAGCGTATTGGCCCTATGGAGGCCGCTGGATTTAACGGCGCACAAACCATAGAAACCGGCCATGATCCTTTTTTACCCCTGGTGCTGGCGGCAGAGCATAGTAAAGATATCGATTTGATTACCGCTATTGCCGTCGCTTTTGGGCGTAATCCCCTCAACATGGCCGCCCTGGGTAATGACATTAATAGCTATTCTAAAGGCCGTTTTATCCTTGGTATGGGCTCGCAAATTAAAGCCCATATTGAAAAACGCTTTTCTATGCCCTGGGGTAAGCCAGCCGCACGCATGCGCGAAATGATCATGGCCATGCAGGCAATCTGGGCCAACTGGTATGAGGGCGAACCACTGAATTTTCGAGGCGAGTTTTATAATCACACCTTGATGACCCCCATGTTCACACCAACCCTTAGCGAATTCGGCCCCCCCAAAGTATTTATCGCCGCTGTTGGCCCGATGATGACCGAGGTGGCGGCTGATCTTTGTGATGGCATGTTGGTTCATCCTCTCACCACGGTAGATTATTTGCGTAATCACACCTTGCCTATTATCGAAAAAGGTCTGGCAAAACGTGGTCTTAGCAGAAGTGATTTTGAATTGTCTTACCCAGTATTTGTAGTCTCCGGCCAGAATGAAGATGAGTTCAGCAAGAATCATCAGGCCATACGTCAGCGCATTGCGTTTTATGGCTCTACCCCAGCCTACAAACGCGTGCTCGAATCCCATGGCTGGGAAACGCTGCAACCAGAGCTAAACCAAATGTCCAAGCGCGGTGAATGGGTCGCGATGGGTGATTTAATCACCGATGAAATGCTAAACAGCTTTGCCGTGGTCGGTGAGCCGGACAAAATTGTACCCATGATTAAAGAGCGTTATACCGGATTGGTGGATCGCATTAGCATCAACTTCACCTATGCACCGGTAGAGCAACGCCCCGCGTTGATTAAAGAACTGGCATCTTAGCTAGATCTAAAGATCGAGCTAAACCCCATAAAATGCTTAGTAAATTCAATATAACAAGCGCAGAGGAATTGACATGATTGTTGAACAGGTATGGACCGGTAATGACTACCGGAATTTTAACTATCTGGTGGTTTGCCCAGAAAATGGTGAGGCCCTGGCTATCGATCCACTGGCCCATAAAATGTGTCTGGATGTGTGTAAGAAAAATGGCTGGGAGATCAC
>CALLDA010000108.1 GCA_937998635.1 uncultured Pseudomonadales bacterium | reverse complement strand
AGTAACCCTAAGGACGGCAGGCTTCTACACTGAGAGCCTGGAGTTTCGCGATGGGCACATTAAAAAAGAAGTTCTAAGTGATGGACTTTGAGATCTCAGGTTTTTGAAAATTTAGATATTACGAGACTTGAAGACCAGGGGGTTTTAAAACCAGGATCTGTGAGAACCCTGAATCTAAACAATCATACACCCAGAAGCTAAACCCTGCTGAAAACAAGCTAGGGAGTTTCAGCACTCTCGACGTCATGAATATAGGCAGAGTGACAGGAAGTACAAACGCGGTAAATTTGACCACCTGCATCAAATAATGCATCCGAGTCATGAGCTTCGGCAGCCGCCTGAGCACTTAAACCAGCCGCGACAAGCCCCAGCGATATATCTCTCCAGTCACCATCATCTCTAGCCCGGCCGGGCATCATTAGTAAATTACCGGTTTCTGCGACAACGGCCGCACTGTGCTGCACTGCCAGCCATCCCTCGTCTGTTGTCGGTGCCAATTCTCTGCTACCTGCTGCGGTGATGATAGTACCAGCTGAATCCCATATGTGATCCGCAGCAGGATCTAGCACCCATTGCATGGTGTACATAACATCACCTGCGGGCGTGAAGGGTATAGGTTCTATCTCTTGTGTTTCCGGCTGTTCTTGTTCGGAAGGGCTACAGGCGGCAAGCAAAAATAGAATGGGTATTAACTTAATAGAATTCATTTTATTAATACCACTCATCTAGCTTCCACTCCCACCTGAATCAAGTCTATCTGAAGCTCAGAGTTTCCCTACAGTTCTGAGGCATCTGCACCGTCCTTCGGTGCACCAGTACCGGATGAACCCATAAACATCTTTGTGCCATCAGCAAGCGTGATGTTCCGACCGTTGGCACTATTGGAGCGATCTTTAGCCTGGTATCCATCTACCAAAATCTCTGTACCGATAGCGATAGAACGCTTGTTAATACCGCGTCTCAGCAGAGTGTTAGGTGTACCGCCTTCTATCCTCCAGTTTTCTTTTGTACCATCTTCTTTAGTGACTGCAATATGAAACCATGCGTGGGGATTCACCCACTCAATTTTGGTCACTGCGCCACGCAAAACCAGAGGCGCGTTGGCATCAAACTCTGCACCAAAGGCATGGTGGGCGTTTGACTGAGCTGAGAAGGATGCAGTTAATATAAAACCAGCTGCTGTAACAATTTTTTTCAAAGACATAGGATTGACCTCAAGTTGGGTGGCGTAACGCGCCACCAGTTGTTTCAATTTCTAGTTCGTTCGGTCTCTATACGATTACCACCTAAAACCTTAACTCAGGTTAGTCGAGAGGGTTTTTTCGCAAATGACCGTAAAGTAGTTCTTCGACAAACTCGACGCATTTAAAATCCAGTAGTTGAGCATTGGGCTCCATGCGACGATAAAGCGGCATACTGATTTTCCAGGGCCTGGTAAATGTCGCCGGGTCAGTAATGGTCGCCTCATACTTGATGTGATTAGGTCCCATCAATGTATACCGTTCTTGAACGTGCAGTTGCTCGCTGTGATGATTGCCAGAGCGGTCAAACCAGGTTTCACCATTTTGGCCTGTGACATCCAAAACCAGGGTGTCGCCATCCCATGAAGCTACCGTTTGTCCCATCCAGGAATCAACTGGGGCTGGGCCAGGATCTTCACTAAAGATATTTCTTACGGCGCCCGCGTATTGATAAGCAATGAAGAGAGAGCCTTCACCCTGAAATATCTGAAACGGGTGCGGCATGTAGGTTGCTCGTGGCACCCCAGGAAGATAACATTTGATTTCGGGATCACGGTCCAGCCAATTGGCCTGATTGTCTTTTTTAACTTTCAGCGCCTCAGGCTTGTAAGGGATTTTGCCACCCTCAACAACACCCATGCCCGGTGGTACTGAACCAACTGCACCAAGCTTGAGCACAGCTTTTGCTGGTACTGGGCCTGCAGGGCCTGCTCGTTCAGCCATCGCCGACCGGGCCATATGGATTTCCAGGTCATAGTTAGCTTCATTAAGCGCCTGCCATATGCCGTTAAAGTCTGGGTGGATGCCATCTGCTGCACGTGGCGCTTTGTAGCTAGCATCAGCGGCGAAAGCCCCTGTTGGCAACAAGCCCAACACCGGCAAGATAGCTATTATTCTTAAAATTTTTGAATTGAAATTCACAATCAGATTCCCCTAATTAGTTGTAGCGCGCAATTTAAGCATACCCGACTTAAAGCATACAAGGAAAGTCTAAGCCTGAACTAAGATTAATTTTAAGGGCTATTGGGAATATATGTAAATGTAAGCTATACAGAAAACCCCGCCAAGGGTCAGTCTGAGACCAATTTTAATCGCATTCAGCATGCCAACCAACACCAACTACGCGACAAAAGCCTGAAATCAATTGCGCAATATCAATTGCGTAACAACAATGCTATGAGTACCATTGCGGCCGCAGATATTAATAGACCCCATATCGATAGACCTGTGCCTGGCACTCGTCTTATAAAACAAGGACACTAAGAACCATGCTCAATGAGCTACTTTTTAAGTTTGCATCATGGCTTGATACCTTCCAGTCAAGTACAGACTTGCATGAATCCCTGTATATGTATGCATGGGTTGAGACGACTCATGTCTTAACCCTAATGTTGTTCCTTGGCATGTTGTTGGTTATCGACCTGAGGCTACTCGGCGTAGCATTCAAAGAGGTTCCAGCATCGACGATCGTCGAGAGACTCGACAAACCCATGATGCTCGGTTTCATCATCATGGTCATTTCCGGCTTGTTGTTGTATTACGCAATCCCAGTAAGATCGACCCAGAGCATCTGGTTTCGAATCAAAGTCATACTACTCATCTCTGCAGGCATAAATGCTTTGCTGATTCGGAACATGACCAGGTCATCGGATATGAGCTGGGATAATGATCCTGTTCCCCCCAAACGAATCCGGGTAGGCGCTGCACTGTCTATAAGCCTGTGGCTCTGCGTGATAGGCGTGGGCAGATCAATGGCCTATGACTGGTGGGACTGCAAAAAAGAGCTGCCTTACTTTATGTACTGGGCCGCTGGTTGCGTAGAAGAAATGGCGGCATTTGTTGAATAAACTCACGCCATAGCTGGTGAGTTCCCACCACGAAATATGGTGCTGTGCTCTAACGAAAAGCTCTAAATGAAAAACCCTGAGGGGGAGAGATGGATTTAGTATTTATTTTTGAATGGCTGGATACTTCACTGCTGGCAGAATTTTCCAAATCATCATCTGGTATTTTTGCGCTGGTGCAAACAGTCCATATCGCAAGCATGGTCGTGCTTGGCGGAATGATTATGCTCGGCGATTTACGTATGATGAACATGGTGTTAACCAAGGTGCCGTCGGCAATCATTATCGAGAATACCAAAAAATGGATCTACCTGGCGCTGGTATTCATTATCCTTTCTGGCATTTATGAGGCCTCAGCAATTGCCATGAAGCTTGCCCATAACTCATTTTTCTTCGCCAAAATGGCCGGCCTTGCCATGGGTATAGCTTTTATTCTCAGCATCCGCAGTGCCGTTTACGCCCGGGCTCCTGGCGCAGCAGCTCAACAGGAAGCAGGAAGCGGAACACAACAGCAGCCTGAAACCGTATCACCCATGGTAGTCAAACTGGTGGCCTTTACTAGCTTATTGATATGGTTTAGCGTCGCATCTGCTGGGCGCTGGATCGGGTTTTCCTAAGGTTTATCGAGAGCAATCATGACAACTAAAACATTGAATATAGTAGCAATAAGCGTTTCGGTCGTTATTATTGGCGGCTGGGGAATATACTGGAACATTCAGGTTCAGGATGTACTTGAACTTCTCGAAATGGCTAAGTTACAGTAGGCAATAAGCGGCTTTAAATCGCAGGTTCAAACCTCAGCTGTAGAGTCCCGATCTCATAAATCCCGGAATAACCTCTAACAGACATCAATGTGAGACAAGCCAGTTAGATAACTGGCTTGTTAGCTCTGATTCCCGCTCGCTACGCTTGAGAGGGAGCTGGGAACCAATCAAGCTCTCGGGCATCCAGTAGATACTACCCAGCCCCGACCCATCCTTCTTTATGGCCCTCTAGCATTCTAAATGAGAGGATGGCTAGAGACTTTCCACCACGCTTGCCCCACCCTCCAATCCCCAGCACTCGCTGTCAATTGGCAAACACGCTAATATGCTCGGTGATGAGAGAACCTACCCCAGAACCAGCGCTCCTGAGAGCCATCAAGACCATCAACATTTCGGCAAGTAAAGTCGGTGGCAGGCCAAGCAATGCTGATATCGAACCCTTGCAGCCTGTTACGCCCAGGGGGACAAAGAGGTTATTCCTAACAGCACCTCAGGGGGAGAACAAATCCGTTGCAATGCTTATTTGGTAGAAGTAGAAACAAAAAACCTCCGGCAGAAGCTGCCGGAGGTTTTTTGTTTAACTAGCAGTATTTAAACCTACCGTTCTTTCTAGTTCTAGCCTTTGCGATTTAAAGGGCTGCAGCTGCCTCTTTTTCCATTTGTCGTGCACCGCCCAACATACCAGCCATAGCGTGATTACCCTCGTGGCAGGCATACTCAAAGATTTGATCTTCCGTCGCCCGCAGGGGGATAGCTACGGTAAAAGGCCTGGTAAATGTCTTCGGGTCGTTAACCGTGTATTCGTAAACTAAACGGGTTTCACTGACCGGAGTAAAACGTTCGGTCAACTTCATATTGTTACCTGAACCCACCACACCGTTCATGGTTTGATCATTAAGATTCAACGGTAACTGGAAAGTCGGCGTTTTATCAGTAAAATTCGTAGTTTCGACAACCAGCGTGTCGCCTTCCCAATGACCGCGAGAGGCTCCCGTCCATTTTTGAATTTCTCCGGGAAGTGTTTCGCTATCAACCATTTGCACAACCCGAGCGTCATGAACCATCTCAGTGAAAAGTACAATATGCTCTGGGGTCTGGACTATACGAAGATTATTGTTATAGGCGCTTGGCGTCAGAGGCGGGCCAGCATTAAAACCTACCAGGCAACGCTCTGAAAGCCCCAGCGTTTCCGGACCGTCGGGCCGAAAAGTAGCCATATCAAGACCAATAGAAACAATATCCCGCACCGGCGGCTTGCGCTCCAGGTTTTTCTTCAGTCCAGCTATAGCCTCTTTGGTAAGCGCAGGCAAACGCCCATTGGGCGGATCGACGATCAGGGAGGTTCTTCGATCCTCATTCATAGTCTTACCGTAATCCATCCAAAAATTGTTATACGCGCCTTCGATATCCTGTTCGGCAGCAGCATTTTCCCTTAATTTATCAACATCCGTAGCATCGATGGCTTTCTTTGTGAATGCTTGCTGCTCATCCTCCGTAAAAACCGCCTTGTCGCCCAGGGCGCTTGGGCGCTCAAGCGGGGTCAGGGTGCGGAAGTCCCATATCCCCTGGATATTAGGGTGACCCTGAGCATTACGCGCGGGCTCATATTTTGATTGCTTGCTTTGCTCCGACCCGGAAAAAGCTGGGGCCGAAATAACTAATGCGGCCGCGAGGCCAGTTATAGGGAGTAACTTAAAGAATTGAGTCATTTTACGTTCCGTAATGTTCGTGATACTGGTGGTTATTGATGGTTTAAAGGGCCGATTAAGGCGCCAACGTAGCGCCTTAATCAACCCCCCTTTTTTGGCATACCTTGTCTATAACTCTAGCTTGTGACTTTAGTTTACAATTCAAGTAGCACTGGAAATTAATTAGCGGCAGCAGTCGCCGCCTCTCTTTCCATCTGCCGTGCCCCGCCGAGCATCCCTGCCATAGCGTGATTACCCTCATGACAGGCATATTCATAAATCTGATCTTCCGTAGACTTCATCGGAATAGCTACTGTGAAGGGTTGAGCAAACGTTGTCGGATCATCAAGCGTGTACTCGTAGAGCAATGTCGATTCACTAACCCGTGTAAATCGCTCGGTAAGGTTCATGTTACTGGCAGTGCCTACGGCGCCATTGCGATCCACATCCTTCAGATCAATGGGCAGCTGGTAAGTGGGTGTT
>CALLDA010000107.1 GCA_937998635.1 uncultured Pseudomonadales bacterium | reverse complement strand
GCGGCGTTTTACCCCAAAGCTTACCGAGCATGCGACCCACTGGCTCCAGAGCGCCGGTATGCACCAGACCCTGGCCCAGCACCATCAGCGCGCAAACCGCGATCAAGGCTTCATGGGCAAAACCTGCAAACAGGTGTGTCGGTTCAAAATCCTGATAGGGGAACAGCGCGAAGCCGACGGCAACAAGCGCTAGTAAACCCAGAGAGGTGATTTCCAGCGGCCACTTATCCCGGGTGAAGAGAAACAACGCCACCACTGTCATCGCCATAGTAGCCATTGCGTGAACGTTGGGCAGGGGCGGCAGCGCCGACATCAGCTCCATATAATTCTATTCCGGTTGATAAGATCAGATGTTTTTATTATCGATAGGCTGGTAATGCTACTCCGTTTTAGCGGACTCGTGACAAGTATCGTGCTCAGACTAAGATAGAAAGCGTCGCGCCGAATCTACAGGAGAGGCGCTAGTATCGCTACACTTGAACATAGTCGCGCTGTGGCTGAAACGGTATCGCTGGGCCTGAATAAGCGCTCAGGCTTCAAGCCCCAGCAAAGCAGCGGTATTACTGCGCATCACCTTGCGCATCTCAGCGTAATCAAGCCCACCCAGGCCGTCAGCAAACTCAATGGGATCGGCCAGGGCTTCGGGATGCGGCCAGTCGGAGCCAAATATCGCCACATCCGGCCCGACGGCACTAATAAGCTCGGGGATATTATCTTCAGGAAAGGGGCAGACACGAATACGATCGAGGAATATTTCGCTTGGTCGACCATGTAAAGGGCCATAAGTGAAGTTGGTCCCAGCCACCTTGGCAGCTTTATCCAACCGGCTCAACAAAGGTCTCACCCAGGACGAACCATTCTCGATGGACAGAACCCGCAGTTTGGGGAAACGGCCAAATAAATTATGCATAATCAAGGCCGATAGGGTATCGGTGACTGGCCGTTCCATCATGCCGAGCATGTGTTGAAATGCGGTAACGCGGTGGTGTTGCGGTCGCGGGTTTTCACCCCAGGCCGCCGATACCAATTCCTCAAAACCCGCGTTTCCCAGATGAAACGCCACCGGAATACCTGCTTCTTCACAGCGCGCCCAGAAGGGATCGAAATGGGGGTCAGCTGGAGAGCGCCCCATCACCGGCCCGGCAATCAGGTTAACCACCAGCGCACCTTCTTTAAGCACGCGATCCAGCTCTGCGACGGCCAGATCGACATCGACCAGGGATAGTTGGGCGACACTAAAAATGCGCTGTTGATAAGCCCAGCCCCAATCCTCCTGAATCCATTTATTGAAGGCCCGATGATTGGCCATCACCACTTCTGGCCCGGCGTCGCGCAGCGCCATTTCAACACCAACGCCCAGGGAGGGCAAAAAAAGGCCCGCCTCAACCTTATGCGCATCTAGCCACTTTAAGCGGACATCCCGTTGCATGGATTCAGGCAAGTCAAAACAAGAGATAGGATCGGCAGCCAATATATGGGCACCTTTGTGATCCTTATTCTCGTAAAAGGCTTTGTAGGAACCCGGTTTGCCGGCGTATTCGCCGGGAGGCGCGGCAAAGAAGCCCACTCGCTGACCTCGAAAATGCACCTGAGCGTGCTTGCTTAATCCCCGCACCACCATGATCGCATCGTCACGATATTTGGCTTCCATATGGCGGGTATAACAATCATCCGGTTCGTAGTAATGACAATCCGCATCGATGAGCGGGTAATCAATCAAATCTCGGGGGCTGGGGATTTGCGCGGCTTCGGTCATGGTCAGTTGATCCTGTTTTCTGGTGGTAGAAGTTTTGCGGCATAGCTTTTCGGTACAACATCACTATGACAAGCTGATGTCATAATAGTCCGAATTCTACATCGCGTTGCCAAAAAAGGCTCGTTCGAAACCACCTTGACAGAATAAAGACATATAATCGCCCGCCAAATCAATTCATACGTGGAGCAAACAAAATGAAAGATGTAGCAGGAAAAGTAGCCTTTATAACCGGTGCCGCTAGCGGTATGGGTCTGGGCATGGCCCGGGCATTCACCGACGCAGGCATGAAAGTCATGCTCGCCGACGTCGACGAAAAACGCCTTGCCGTTGCCGAACAGGAACTCAAGGGCAAAGGCGCGGATGTTGCCACGGTCATTTGTGATGTGAGCAAGGAACAATCGGTCGTCGATGCGGCTAAGGCCACCATCGATCAATTTGGCAAAGTCCATGTGCTCTGTAACAACGCAGGCATCAATGTCGGCGGAACCTTTGAAGAACTCTCGCAAAAAGACTGGGACTGGGTGATCGCTGTCAACCAGGTCGGCGTGCAATACGGCATACGCGCATTTTTGCCGCTTATCAAAGCCCATGGCGAAGACGGCCACATTATGACTACCTCCTCCATGGCGGGTATTGTCAACGCTGGGCCAGGCTGGGGACCCTACAACGCCAGTAAATTTGCCTCACTGGTCATGACCGAAGTGCTTCGCAGTGAGCTAAAAGAAACCAATATCGGTGTCTCGGTCCTGTGCCCCGGTGCTGTCGCCACCAACATCGGTGAAGCCGCTACACACCGTCCTGCCGACTACGGTAGCTCGGGCGACAAGGAGGTCATTCCCGGCGGTGCCGACGAGCTATTAGCCCATGGACTTGACCCGGATGTGGTTGGCAAGTTAGTACTCGAAGGTATTCAGGAAAACCAGCTCTATCTATTTACCGATCCCCGCATGATAAAAACCGTTCAACGCCGCTTTGATCGCATGCAAAGAGGTTTTGAGTGGTCGGCAAATTCAAAGGCACTGGTTGATGCGAGTGCGCCGGGCTCTGCAGGGGAGTAAACAGCGATGTATTGGTGGGCAGCCTACTGTCCGCCAATACACACCAAGAGCACCCAACATCCACTGAGATCAGGCCGGAATAGCCTCCGCAATCAGGATATTACGTTCGTTCAGCTCATTGATTTCTTCATCGCTCATGGCCAGGCGTTCACGGAGGATGCTGGCGTTGTGCTCGCCCAGATAGGGGGCTTCGAGGTCTGTGGAGTTGACACATTCGGAAAATCGCAAGGGCATCCCCGGCACCTGAAACTCGCCTAAACCTCGATCACTAATAGTACGCACCGTGCCCCGCTCTATGTGGTGGGGATGCTGCATCGCTTCACCGGGGCTTAGCACCGGCGCCACCGGCACGCGGGCCGCTTCCAGGGCTTCTCTCGCGGCATCATCGCTGGGCATAGATTGAATCCAGCTTTCGATTATTTCGATCAGATCATCGACATTATGGACTCGGTCGGCATTATTTATAAATCTTGGATCTTCCAATAAATCCGGGCGATCCATCGCCTTACAGGTAGATTCCCACTGTTTTGCGGTAACCGCGATAACGAACATACAGGTATCACGCCCGCGGAAAATACCATTAGGAGCCACCGAAGTATGGTGCCTGCCGTTGCGGGTAAGCTGTATCCTCCCATTGCTATTGCTATAGAGCTGCACAGTCAGATCGTGGCAATGAAAATAGCTGTCGAGCAGTGAGCAATCAATTTGTTGACCACCCCCACCCTGGGAGCGGTAAAACAGCGCGCCATTAATTGCCGCTAGCGCATGCACACCAGTATTCACGTCGCCCATGGAAATCATTGGCATGACCGGGGCATCGTCAGGGTCACCCATCATATGGGTGACGCCAGCATAGGCCTGGCCCATATAGTCATAACCAGGGAGCTTCGATAAGGGCCCAGTTTGGCCGAAGGCGGATACAGAGCAAAAAATAAGCTCCGGATTGATGGCATGGGCAACCTCCCAACCCAGCCCCATGTCGGCAATGACACCGGGCGTGTAGTTCTCTAACAGCACATCACTTTGCGCAATAAGCTTCTTTAGAATCTCAAGCGATTCGGGCTGGCGCATATCCACACACAGACTTTTTTTACCACGATTTTGCTGCACAAAATAGGCGCTTCTATCATTTTTATAATAAGCCATGGCACGGGTCATATCGCCGCGGGGGGCCAGCTCGACCTTGATAACATCCGCGCCCATCTCGGCCATCAGCCGCGTCGTGGTGGGGCCCGCAAGGGCGTGGGTAAAATCGAGAACCTTGATGTTGGAAAGTATTTGCCTGGTCGTCATTGCGCCTCTCCTTATTTATTATCTAAGCACCTTATTTATTATCTAGGCATCATTCTAGCCTGAAGCCATCAACCCGGAAGAAGATCAATCAGTCAGGCTAACTACGACATGCGTTATAAGCGTCTAATTCTAAGCCCCTAAATTAAGCCCCTAGTGCTAAGCCCCTAGGCCGGAATGGCTTCGGAGATTAACACCTTGCTATCGGTCAGTTGGGTAATTTCCTCGTCGCTCAGGCCCAGACGTTCGCGGAGGACATTTTCATTATGCTCACCCAGGTAGGGCGCATCTAGCGGCAGTAAATCCTCAAACTGGGAAAAGCGCAGCGGCATGCCCGGAATTTGAAACTCACCCAGACCTCGATCACTCACGGTGCGCACCGTGCCTCGCTCAATAAGATGGGGGTGTTGCATGGCCTGGCCGGGCGTTAATACCGGTGCAACCGGCACATAAGCGGCTTCTAATGCTTCTCTTGCAGCATCATCGCTGGGCATGGAGGTAATCCAACGCTCGATTATTTCAATAAGTTCGCTCTGGTTAGCCGCGCGATCAGAAAACGTTTGGTAGCGCGGATCGTCAAAGAGCTCTGGTTGTCCCATCACCTCGCACAGGGCTTGCCACTGTTTGGGCGTCAGGGCGATGATAAACATATAGGAGTCCTTGCCCTTGAAAATCCCATCGGGCGCCACCGCAGGATGATGGCGGCCATTGCGCGTCGGTTGCATTTCGCCATTGGTATTACTGCATAACTGAACATTCATATCCTGGCAATGGAAATAGCTATCCAGCAGGGAGCAGTCAATATACTGTCCGCCACCGCCCTGGGTCCGGTGGAACAAGGCCATGCCGATGGCAGCCGTGGCGTGAACCCCAGTATTGACATCGCCCATGGCAAGCATCGGCATCATTGGCGCGCCATCGGCTTCGCCTATCAGACTGGTCACACCGGCATAGGCCTGGCCCATATAGTCATAGCCGGGCAGTTTTGACAACGGGCCGGTTTGACCAAAGGCAGAAATTGAACAGTAAATTAACTCTGGATTAATTTCATGAACCACATCCCAGCTCAGGCCCATATCGGCAATCACTCCGGGGGTAAAGTTTTCCAGCAAAATATCACTTTGGGCGACCAGTTTTTTTAGAATATCGAGGGCTTCTGGTTTGCGCATATCGAGACATAAACTTTTTTTACCGCGATTTTGCTGCACGTAATAGCCGCTTCGGCCGTCTTTAAGAAAGGGCATGCCTCGGATCATATCGCCGCTGGGCGCGAGTTCCACCTTAATGATATCGGCACCCATTTCCGCCATTAAACGAGTAGATGTAGGGCCAGCTACTGCGTGAGTAAAATCCAGAACTTTAATATTTGACAGGATATGTTTTGTAGCCATTATAATTCTCCATTGATTATTATGTGTCTTTATAGTTTTAATGTGCTCAAATATTTTTAAGGTACTGAAATATTTTTAACGTACTAAATATTTAAAACCTAGTGAAAAAGAGTCTAGCTGAAGAGCTCTAAATTAACGAACTTACGATTGCTTATTTATTGTTGTAATAATTATCTAAAGTATTTTTAGAAATATAATTCTGATAATTATGGCTGGTCTACATAGTGAAAGATCGCCTGCTTAGTTCTCATCAGCTCGATTAGGTTTGGCGCCACGACCTTCCCGAAAATAATCCGGCTCCCCCGCTGCCCAGACTTCGCCTAGCATTTGATAACCGCCATCAACCGACAAGGTTTCGCCGGTAATAAATTCGCCTGCCGGAGAACCCAGATAAGCACAGGCCTCGGCAATATCCCAGACATTTCCCGCCCGGCGTGTGGGGTTGGCGTATTTAAATTTTTCTGCAGCTTCTCGCGGATAATTGCGCAAGCCATTGGAAGCGATGGCGCCCGGAGATACACAATTGACGCGAATATTCAGGGGAGCCCATTCCACCGCAACACTTTTACTCACATAGACCACACCGGCACGCGCCGCCGCCGAATGTGTGGCCTGTAGGGTGCCGCGATAAATATTGACTACGATATTAATAATATTGCCGGGCTGACCTTCATCACGCCACCGCCTGGCAGCCGTTTGCATCATGTACCAGGTGCCATTGAGGTTGGTATCGATCACCGCGTTCCAGCCCTTGTCGGAAAAATCGATGGAATCCTGAGCAAACTGACCACCACCGTTATTGATCAACACATCCAGGCCGCCGAACTCACCCCAGACCCGGTCGATCAATGCTTGCACGGCTTCCGGCTCACGAATATTCATAGGATGGGTCAGAATCTCCACCGCCTGGTGTTCGGTGACGCCCTCGCGAATTAACGCAGCGGTCTCTTCAAGCAATTCTCCACGACGACCACAAATCACCACGTTGGCCCCGAGCCGCGCAAACAAAACCGCTATGCCGCGACCGATGCCGGTACCGCCACCCGATATCAAAACGATCTTGCCTTTAAATAGCTCGCTATCGTAGACAGAGGGCTGGGTTAATAGCTCTGCGTCATCCAGGCCAAATAAATCTTTGTCGTCGCTTGTTTCCTTGCTCATATCGCTCTTATTGTCGCTCTATTCTGGCTCTACCCTGCTTTCTACGCCCTATCCTCTACTTGCGTTCAAGGCGTTTCAAAATACTCTGGCTTACCGTTGGGCCAGGCCTCGCCCCACAGACGCTGTCCTCCATCCACCGTGACGCACTCGCCGGTAACGAACTTGCCCGACGAGGTACCCAGATAGACCACGGACTCGGCAATATCCATAGCATCACCACATTGCAACATGGGGTTAGCGCGGTGAAAATCTTTGGCGGCTTCTTCCGGGTAAACATTCAGGCCCGGTGTCGCGATGGTACCCGGAGCCACACAGTTGACTCTTATATTGTGGGGTGCCCACTCCACGGCCACACTGCGACTGGCGAACACAACCCCAGCACGGGCTGCACAGGTATGAGCAATACCCGGCATACCCCGCCAGATATCAGCGACAATATTGACGATGCTGCCGGGCTGGCCGTGATCCCGCCAATGCTGCGCGGCTTTTTGCATCATGTACCAGGTGCCATTCAGGTTGGTATCGATCACCGCCTTCCAGCCATTGACGGAAAAATCAATCGCCTGCTGGGGGAATTGACCACCGCCGTTATTGACCAATATATCCAGCTTGCCGTATTTCTCCCACACCGTATCCATGAGTTTTTCTACGGCCTCAGGGTCACGAATGGTCATGGCCATGGTGTCGATATCGCGGCCCAGACGCTGCTTGATGCCTTCAGCCGTAGCATCCAGGTTTTCCTGATTGCGACTACAGATCATCACATCTGCGCCCAGACGGGCGAACAGATAAGCCATAGCGCGGCCTATGCCGGTGCCACCGCCAGAGATAATCGCCGACTGCCCTGCTAATAAATCATCACGATAGACCGTGGGATACACCGCAATTTCATCATCGTTCAAGCCCCAGGATTTGGGTTCGTTCGATTCTTCAGTATTTGTCATACGCTGCTACTACCTACCACTTGTTTATGCCAAAAAAGAAGCGTTCTCTTTATTAAGGCCATTTATTGAAAGCTATTTGTTCAGACCTAGTAGTTAAGCCTTACTTATTAAGAAAATTAAGCGCAAGCCCCGGTCGCGGCCAGTCCACAGAGACCAGACGTCCAGTAGTACCCAGGGTAATGTAGGCGGTTTTCAGATCGGGGCCCCCAAAACAAATATTGGTGGTACCACGATCCGGGAAGGGAATGTGCTCAACCTCGGAACCATCCGGCGAGACCACGGTAATACCGCCATTGGCCAATGTCGCCACGCAAATATTGCCGGCACTATCGACGGCCAGGGAATCAAACAGCTGATGACCCGGCACACCGACGACCAGATTACCGCGCACGGGCCCACCGACTTTTTGCTTGCCACCGGCGGCAAACTCGCCGGGTCCAGCCAGGTCAAAAGACCACAGTCTACCAGTAGGCGTTTCGGCTACATACAAAGTTTTTTCATCCGGCGACAGGCCAATGCCGTTGGGGCCATCCATGGGGAAAACCATTTCGGTTATTTTTGAGCCATCGGGCTGGGCATAAAAAATGCCGGTGAGATCCCGCGAGCGAGAATGGTGCTTGCCATGATCGGTAAACCAGAACCCGCCAGAAGCGTCGAAGACAATATCGTTAGGGCCTTTCAGTGGCTCGCCATCACAATCGGCATAAAGCACTTCGACTTCACCGGTATCAATATCCACCCTTTCGATACGCCCGGTGGTGTAATCTTTAGCGATGGCTCCCGGCGAAATCTTGCCGTTGCGCTCAGTAAATTCGAAGCCGCCATTATTGCAGACATAGCATTTTCCATCCGGACCAATAGCCGCGCCATTGGGGCCACCCCCGGTGTTAGCGACGACACTCACCGTGCCATCTGGTGCAACGCGCGATAAGCGACCCGCGACGATTTCAACCACCAGTACGCTGCCATCGGGCAGTGCTACCGGCCCTTCTGGAAACATTAGCCCCGATGCGATTTCAGTAAAGTCAGTCATTCCTTCCCCATCCCCTGTTTGTTTATCTGTTTGTTTAGTTGAGTGTTAGCCAAGTTTTTGCCAATTCAGTTTGCACCAGTTTATGAGTGCTTATATGGACAAACATGCGAACTTTGCAAGTGAAAATACGCACTAGATTGCTGGCAATATTGAATTTTTGATCGACGACCACAAGTACTGCGCAACTGCCTTTCATGAATTATGGCGACGTTGAGTATAGTCATAACTTAGGTATGCTGGCGATCACCTTTTTTAA
>CALLDA010000106.1 GCA_937998635.1 uncultured Pseudomonadales bacterium | reverse complement strand
ATCAGGCTTAGCTCGTCTATCAACCTTTCAGCCGTCGGTGGTAAAAACCTTTGGTGATCGCGGCCAGTGTTCACTGTGTTTTGAATCACGTGAGCCCATAGATAAAGCCATGAGAATGCAAACCCACTGGATGGTTAAATTAATTAAGATTTGAGGTACAAACATTGGAACAGGCAGTACAGATAGCTCGCATTAAAAAGGCTTATGAATGTATCGATAGTGGCCAGACGACAACGACACCGGGTGTCAAGCGTGTGCCAGTGGCGGCTTACACCGACCTGGAGTGGCAGAACAGAGAACTGAATACAGTATTCAAACACCAGCCCCTGTTTATGGGCTTGTCCTCAGTCATTGCCGAGCCCGGTGATTACGTCACTCTGGAGCACAGCATAAAGCCAATTTTAATGGTCCGTGGTGACGATGGTGTCGCCAGGGCCTTTATCAATATGTGCCGCCATCGTGGCGCACCGGTTGCCCAGGGTTGCGGGCGAGCTGCTGGCTTCACTTGTCCGTATCACGCCTGGAGTTACGACCGTGCTGGTTCCTTAAAAGCCATTCCTGATCAGCGTAACTTTCCAGGTATTGAACCTCGAGAGCACGGGCTTATGCCTCTGCCACTGGTGGAGCGCCATGGTATGATTTGGGTATTGCCAGACCCCGGAGGCGAGATCGATCTCGATACTCACCTTGAGGGTATGCAGGAAGAAATGCAGGACTATCAATTACAGAGTTATGTGCACTATGAAAGCCGGATTCTGCATCGCGATATCAACTGGAAGATGCCGATAGATACGTTTTTAGAGTCTTATCATTTTTCTACCCTACACAGGGACACCGTAGGGCCGATTTTTTATAACAACCTGTGCCTGTTCGAGGGCCATGGTTTACATCACTGGATGGCAGCGGTACGTAAAAGCATCGAAACTCTTAGAGATAAACCCGAGGCAGAATGGGATTTTGTTAAGCACACAGCGATTTCCTATCAGCTATTCCCAAATACAATGTTTACCATGCAGGCCGATCACGTCGAAACCTGGCGGGTTTTCCCGGTAAAAAATCGGGTTGATCAATGCGTGATTTATTTTGATTGCTATGTGCCTGAGCCGGTGACCACTGAAAAAGCTAAGAAGTACTGGGATGCCAATATCGACCTGGCGATCCGCACTGTCGATAATGAAGATATCGCTATCCAGGCAGATATGGAGAAAAACTTCCTGTCCGGTTGCATGACCGAGGTATTGATCGGACAAAACGAACCCGCCCTGGCGCATTTTCATCAATCTCTTCTGCAGGCCATGGCAGAGAAATAGGCCCTCGACAAGAGCCAGGATGAACAGGTGCCTGCGGTGGAGAGATACAGGAATACCGGAACACAGGGACAAATATCGACTATTATTAGAGCCATTCGTGGTTATTGCTTGAATGCAGAAACCACCACCCTGGGTGTAAAACCAAATGGCTATCACTGACCCTCATCTCAATGGCGATACCGGAAGCTAATGGCGACCAACGACGAAAACTATCGCTTTGAACATTTTTCGATAAAAGTCATGCTTGGCGATATACGCTTTAGTCGCGATGCGCTGGGGCCCGGCCAGCCCCTCCCCGATCTGCCGGTGACCCTGTCTAACGGTGATTCAAAAAACCTGTACCAACTAGCCGATGGTAAGCCCTTACTTCTGGTGACAGGTTCAATTACCTGCCCTATGACGATCAGCAGTATCGACGAGCTGAACCAGCTTCAGGCCGAACTCGCAGATAAAATAAATGTGGTGCTGGTTTATGTGCGCGAGGCGCATCCTGGCGAAAACTTCCCGCAACCACAAAGCCTTGAACAAAAAATCAAAAATGCCCTTCAATTTCAGAGTGATTATGATATTAATTTCCCCTGCATTATTGATGAGCTGAACGGAACACTCCATCATCTGCTCGACGTATTGCCGAATTCCGCTCACCTGATAAGCAGTGACGGAGTAATTCTTACTCAGGCTTTATGGATGGGAGATAGTGGGTGGCTCGACAATGTTCGTCGCCTGGTAAGCCTCGATAGTGGGCTTGCGGACAAGGGCATTAAACAGCCCGCAGCCCCTAGCCAACAGATGTTAATGCCCTTCCTAAAAGGTGCGGGATACATTCACGAAACATTAAAGAAAGCAGGGGATCAAGCTAATAAAGAATTAGTCTGGGGCGCACCGCCAGTAAGTTTGTTGTCGCGAACAGCGGTATTATTTACACGACTGCCCCGGCATCAGCGCGGCCTGGCGGCGCTTGTCTCTATCATCGCGGTGCTTACCGTGATGCTTGGATTAGCGGTATTGGTATTTTGAATAAAGTGTTTTGAGCTAAGAGCTAAATCCGATCTGTTTGCAATCGGCATACAGGAGATAATCTATCGTCCTTCGCTTCATTCTTTGGGTCAGTTTTATTTTGCTCGTAATAGCATTCTGGAACCGTAACGACTTCTCCCAAGATATCCTCTTTGATCCGGGCCTCGAGCGCGAACCCATACAGAAAAAGGTTCAGATCGAAGCTTTCGATGCCTCTTTTAATGGTATTACCTATCGGATCGAGCCAGAATACGACTACGATTTGTATGGCTTAGTGGTGTCCTATCGCCATCACGATGGCGACAGTATGCTGCACAAATCCTGGAACGATCATCTGAATATGGTCGATGTTTGCGTGGTTTGGCAGGACTCTGCGTTTACGCCCTTATTGAACAAGTTGGATTTCTGGAGCGGCCAATTCACCTGTAATGTAGAGACTAAGGACGATGCCGCCTGGGCGAGTTTTAATATGGACCAACTGTCGAATAATCACCTGATTTCCGACGACCCACTTATTCGGGATAAGGTGGGTGATATTAAAATTGGCGATCAGATTCGTGTACAAGGTTGGTTGTCGGCCTACGTAAATACTGCGAATTTAAATAAGGGCAGCGGCAAACGCGGCACCAGCACTGTGCGTACCGATACTGGCAACGGAGCCTGTGAAACGATTTATGTTCGAGAGTTCGACATTGTGCGCCCGGCAAATGGCGGTTGGCGGAAACTGATGTATCTTTCTTTGAGCACTTATTTAGCTGCACTGGCAATCTTTATTTGGCGGCCCTATCGACCACATGGGTAGGATTTAGATTGATTGGCCAAGTCCAATAGGTTTAATAGGATTTAGTGAGGCCAAGCACTTTCTCGGCGATAAAACATAAAATCAATTGCGGGCTGATGGGTGCCAGACGATGAATAATACATTCCCGCAGATAGCGTTCAACATGGAATTCCTTCGCGTAACCCATGCCGCCGTGAGTCATGACCGCCCTTTGGCAGGCCTTAAAAGTGGCTTCGGCAGCAAAATATTTGGCAGCATTGGCGTGGGTGCCACAGTCCTCGCCATTGTCGTAGGCGGCTGCGGCGCGGAAGACCATCAAGTTAGCGGCTTCTAATTCGATCCAGCTTTCCGCCAGGGGGTGTTGCACGCTTTGGTTTTGTCCGATGGGGCGATCAAACACAACGCGGTCTTTGGCATATTCGGTGGCTTTTTTGAGCGCGGCGCGACCCAGGCCAACCAGGCCTGCGGCGATCAAAATGCGTTCCGGATTCAAGCCATGAAGCAGGTAACGGAAGCCCTTGCCCTCCTCGCCGATGCGATTTTCCACCGGGACTTTTAAGCCGTCGATAAACACCTCGTTTGAGTCCACACACTTGCGGCCCATTTTGTCGATGCGGCGAATATCGCAGGTCTTGCGATCCAGGTCGGTATAAAACAGAGATAAGCCGTCGATGGGACGTTTGGTTTCTTCCTCGGGTTTGGTGCGCGCAATCAACATAATTTTGTTGGCCACCTGGGCGGTCGATGTCCAGACTTTGTGGCCATGAACAATATAATGATCACCCTTGAGTTCTGCGCGGGTGGTGAGACGGGTGGTATCCAGCCCGGTGTTGGGTTCAGTGACGGCAAAGCAGGGGATATCATCGCGGCGTAGCACCGGCGGCAACATGCGTTGTTTCTGCTCCTCGGTGCCGTAGATATTGATGGGGTTAACCCCAAACAGCGGGATGGATATGGACGATACGCCACCATTGGCAGCGCCGGATTCGGAGATGGTTTGCACCATCACGGCTGCTTCGCTAATGCCCAGTCCGCTGCCGCCAACATCTTCGGGCATGGCGATGCCCAGCCAGCCGTCTTTGGCGAGGGCGCTACAGAAATCTTCCGGAAACTGGCCGTCGGTATCCCGATCAAGCCAGTATTGATCGTCAAAGGGGCGACAGAGTTTCTCTATGCTGTCCCTGATTTGTAACTGTTCTTCTGAGAATGAAAAGTCCATAGCAACTGTCTTATAGAGTATTTTATTTAGGACCTGGGAGTATCTGACGCTGATCGCATCCCCAGTGCTTATGCTGGTTCTGGTTCTGGCTTGACGGGTGGTCGAGTTATCAGAGTGCAAACCGCGGCCAGCGCGGTGAAGCCGATGAGACCAATAAACGGCAGGTCGTAGTTGCCGCTGACATCAGCGATATAGCCCGCAGCGACCGGCACCATACTGCCCATGACGATCTGTACCGGGAAAATAAAGCCGTTGATGCTGGCAAAGGATGTGGCACCGAAATAGTTGGCGACCATTGAGGGGATCATAACCAGGGTGCCGCCGTAGGCCGCCCCAAACATGGCCCCTGCCAGTAGTAACAGGCTTATACCTGGGGCCTGCCAAATGATAGTCAGGGCGATGACTGAGGCTGTGAATAAGGTAAACATGATTAGCCGAGGTTCCATTCGATCCCCAAGCCAGCCAATCGGGAAACGAGCGCAGGCGCTTCCGGCCAGCATGGCACTTAAGACACTCGCGGCCTCCATGCGTTCGAACCGCAGGTCAGTCAGGTGCAATACGCCGTGCACTACCAGCAAATAAAGGGGCATCACGCCACCCAGTGAAAGCAGTACGAGTAGCCAAAGGGTAGGTGTGCGAAGCGCTTCTTTTAGGCTCCAGGAGTCCTCGGTTTTATATATTTTCGCGTTTGCTCGCTGCGCTTGTTTTGACTCTTCACTGTGGGCGATACCGTCGGGGTGCTGGCCCCGATCAGCCGGTTTATTGACGATCATCAAGGCGAGAATGATGGCTGTTATCGCAAACGCCGAGGCCGAAAGCCAGCCAGCCTGCCAGCCACCAAAATCCTGCATGATCCAGGTAAACAAAGGTTGTGCGATAAAACCACCGACGCCGGCTGCGGTCATGACCACGCCGATGGCGGTGGCACGGTTATTCTCAAACCAGTGAGCAACCGTTGTCTGGATTGGAATGACGCCACCCAGGGCGAAGCCGAATGACATGACGACCCCCCAGATTAATATCCAGGCTGTGATAGATGTGGTGACAGTGCCTAATAAAATGCAGCCAATGATAAGTGCGACAATGCCCGTCACAATGGTCGTGCGTGCACCCCATCTATTGGTCGAAACTGCGGCTAAAGGGACAAAAACACCGTAAAGCAGGCCGTGTATGGTCTGTGCCCAGGAAGCATCGCCTCGGCTCCAGTTCATATTGGTTACCATTTCAGGAAAAATGACATTAAAACTGTAATACACGAAGCCAACGGCAAACATGTACACACCAAACAATAGGGCAAGATTTTTCCAGCCAAAAAAACTTTGTTGCGTCCCTGTATTATTCATATGGAGCTACTCTGAAGATTGGGTTTAGAATTATTGTTGTATAAGCACTCTGCCGAGCTTAGCCTATCCTGATGTGGCATTGATAAGCAACAATAGAGACCCTAATTAGGCTTTTTGAGCAGGGTAATTAGCGTGTTCTTATCCCTTGCTTTATAGAGAGAAGCCTATTCGATTACCGGCAAAACCTTAGCCTCTGATGGGTTTCTCCAGCCTGAACCGAGCACACGGTTACGCCCAGTGGCTTTGCATTGGTACAAACTATCGTCGGCCTGGCCCATTAACTGTTCTTCGCTTGTTGCATGTTCCTTGCTGGTCAGAGCCGCGTTTTGATCTTGCTCAGGATCAAAAATCGCTACACCGATGGATACTGTTATATTGAAGGGCATGGCGTATCGATTGGTAAACGTGCAGCTGGCAATGCTTTTGCGTATGCGCTCTGCCACCTCCAGTGCCGATGCTTCTTCTGTGGCAGGTAGCAGCGCTGCGAATTCCTCACCGCCGTAGCGGCACAAGACATCATTGCTCCGCAACTGGGCGCGGATCAATGTCGCTACCTCCCTGAGTACCTGGTCACCGGTTTGGTGGCCGTGATTGTCGTTAACAACTTTGAAGTGATCGATATCCAGCATCAGGCAGGCGAGCGGCAGTTGGTCGCGTCGGGCGGCGGCCATTTCCTCGGTGAGACGCTGATCAAAGAAACGACGATTGTTGATGGCCGTCAGTGGGTCGGTCAGGCCCTGGCGTTTTAGGCGCTCCAG
>CALLDA010000105.1 GCA_937998635.1 uncultured Pseudomonadales bacterium | reverse complement strand
ATTACATTTTCAATGCTTGTAAATCCGAACAGGTAGCCAATTCCGTAACCCACCATGGCGAACAAGACAGAACTGATCAATGTTACCAGGGTGACTTTTTTAAAGACATTAAATAGCGACTGGGGCTGCATATCGAGACCCAGCAAGAACAACAGAAAAATAATACCAATATGGGAAATGTCAGCGATGAGGTCGACATCTGGAACCAGAGCAAAACCATAGGGCCCTAGCAAACCACCCAGAACAATATAGGCGACCAGCATGGGCTGGCGACCATACAGCGCCACCGATGCCAGTAATGCGGCACCGGTAAATATCAGAAAGAAAGAATGGAATACAGCATCATGCACAGCGCTATCAACTACTCGGCTCGTTTAAGCCCTATAGTGCCAGCGCCGGGGACTTAATGCACAGGGTTTGTTCAAGGCGGGGGTCGTGATCCTGGGGCTAGAGGACCTTTAGTTAGTACCTACTAGCTTTAGGGCTTCTCAGCTTACGCTCTACGTCTAAATAGAGGCTGTGGTTGATCTGCACAGCTCTGATAGATCACTGAGAAGTTATCAAAATAAAGCTCTGGATCCATTTCATCCGAGGGGCTTTCCAGTAAGAAACTATCGAAACCGCAACGGCTCAGGAAGAAGAGTTGATCGGGAATGATGTGGCCAAAGGCCCGGAGTTGTCCTGCATAGCCATAACGTTCTCGAATAAACCTTGCTAAGGTAAAGCCTCGGCCATCCATAAAAGTAGGGAAGTGTATACCGATGCAGGCCCATCGGTTGATGTGTTCGGCAACTGTTTCCGGTTCCTCATTACTGTCGAACCAGATACCTGTTGGTAGCTCTTGATCAGGATTGGATGGAGTGTCTAGCCAATACTGCAAGGGTAGCAGTGAATGTGCCTTTGTGACTGGGCCATCGAAATCTTTTGGCACGATCACCCAGGGGTCGTTTTCGATAATCTGTCCGGTGTTATCAAGCAGCTTTTGCATAAATGCACTCCTTGAAAGGCGCCATACCAATGCGTCTCTGGGTGTCGATAAACTGTTCGCCATCGATCCGATGATCGACATAGGTTTGCAGAATTTTTTCTATCACATCGCTTACTTCATTGGCGAAAAATGAGGGGCCCAGAACATTACCCAGCGTGGCATTAGTACCTGCGCTGCCACCGAGCTGAATCTGGTAAAACTCCTGACCCTTTTTGTCGACACCGAGGACACCGATGTTACCGACGTGGTGGTGTCCGCAAGCATTCATACAGCCGGATATGTTCAAGCTGACATCGCCGATATCGTAGAGATAATCCATATCGTCAAAACGACGTTGAAGGGCTTCGGCAACAGGTATGGATTTCGCATTGGCCAGTGAACAGAAATCTCCACCGGGGCAGCAAATCATATCCGTCAGTGTGCCAATGTTGGGGGTGGCAAAACCCATGTCTTTGGCCTCACGCCAAAGATCGGCAAGGTCGCTGGTTTTTACATCAGCGAGCACGACATTTTGTTGATGGGTAACGCGAACTTCGCCAAAGCTGAAGCGGTCGGCGAGATTGGCGATGGCTTCAAGCTGCCGTTCTGTAACATCGCCAGGTGCCACACCAGTGGGCTTCAGAGATAGAAATACGCCGCAATAACCAGGTATTTTGTGGGGCCGCACGTTTCTATCTCGCCACCGCATAAATGGCACGGGTAACTCGGATGATATCGAATTATCGCTATTCGGATTGAAAGACTCCTGGCTAAGGTAGTCTGGTGCAGTAAAAAAGGATTTAGCCCTGGCGATTTCTTCTAAGGTCAAGGTGGCGGGGCCGTCTTTAGCATGGAGCCACTCGGCATCGACTTTTTTCGCGAACACTTCGGGTGTCCAGGCTTTAACCAGGATCTTGATGCGGGCCTTATATTTGTTATCCCGGCGGCCGTAACGGTTGTATACCCGCAAAATGGCATCGAGATAAGTCAGTAAATGTATTGCCGGCAGGAATTCTTTAATGACCGTGCCAATGACAGGCGTGCGTCCCAGCCCGCCACCGACCAGCACTCTAAAGCCAGTTTCACCTGCGTCATTTTTGATGATTTGCAGGCCAATATCATGAACCTGCGTCGCCGCGCGATCTGTCTCAGAGCCGGTAATGGCGATTTTAAACTTACGGGGCAGGAAGGCAAACTCGGGGTGGAGGGTAGACCATTGGCGCACAATTTCGCACCAGGGGCGCGGATCTTCGGTTTCATCACTGCTCATGCCCGCAAATTCGTCTGAGGTGATATTGCGGATACAGCTGCCGCTGCTCTGGATGGCGTGCATTTCGACTTCCGCCAACTCGGCAAGAATATCGGGCACCTCTTCCAATTGTGGCCAGTTAAGCTGAATATTCTGCCGGGTCGTAAAGTGAGCATAGCCCTTGTCGTAGGTGCGGGTGATATGCGCTAGCTTACGCAACTGAGCAGAGGACAACATGCCGTAGGGGATATTGATTCGTAGCATCGGTGCCAGACGCTGTATATACAGACCATTTTGTAGACGCAGGGGCAGGAACTCATCATCGCTTAGATGACCCGCTAAATAGGATTCTGTCTGCCGACGGAACTGGGCAACACGCTCCTCAAGCAGGGTTTTATCGTAGTGGTCGTAAATATACATATGACTTTGGTGTGCCTCCTTAACTTGCAGGCTTATAAGAGATCAGACCCCTACAAGTCACTGATTTGATAGCCGGGATCGAATTGACCCATCTCAGGACAGCGCATCATAGCGGCGATAAGAGGCGGGGGGAAAAACCGTTTGTTCATATTGTGGTTTGAAAACGGAATAAGAGAAGACAGCTGATATTCATATTGTTAGAATGCGCGCCTTTTTGATGGCCCAAGCTAAGAGGAATTCAGTGATGAGTGATGACAATACAAGTAAAGACAACGATGGTTTTGCAGATGCAATGGCGGCAGTGGTGGTGGTAACAATTGCGGTAATAGCAGCGGTTTTGTGGGTTAGCAGTCAGTAAGCCCTTAATTAAAAATTGCTCACAAAATTAATGATACAAACCTGGCTATGACACGCGCAACGCCAGTGGCGGGCCGATGTATTCCTTAATACCCGAAAGCA
The DNA here is from genome assembly GCA_937998635.1 of uncultured Pseudomonadales bacterium. Lineage (GTDB taxonomy): Bacteria > Pseudomonadota > Gammaproteobacteria > Pseudomonadales > Porticoccaceae > HB2-32-21. Next base: position 3,667 of record CALLDA010000105.1, on the reverse strand, counting down.
TCTGCATATCGTTATGCAGATGCTTGAGTACGTTATAATCAATCCAAAACCGGTAAAGCCTTTCTGGTTTCGCCGACACTGTTAGTTAGCTGACGAATCGTTAGCTAAAAAATCAACAATTGATCAATTGTTGATTCTGAACCAGGAAACTAGCAGGGTGTTATTTGCGTCCCTTCAGAATAATACGCTCAGCCCGATCATCTATGGTGACGCTAAATTGGCTTAGAAAGCTCATGCCCAGCAATGAATTTCCTCCCAATGGATCATCGTCAAAGAAGTTGACAGCAACATCTTTGACAAGAGCATGTCCCACTCGAGCTGATCGTAACGTGCCGGTTTTGGTTTGCACCCGACCATTGGCAGTCTGACTCCAGCTATTTTTCAGGTCTTTTTCAGCAAAGCCCAGGCTCTTACGCATGGTGTTGGGCAAGACGATTGTTGAGGCTCCAGTGTCCACCAATAGCATTATCGATTGTGTTTTTCCGCCAGGTCCTGTCAAGGTAGTTTTGACCGCGTGATGCGCACCCCGGCGCGAAGTTTTTACGCTGAAGTCTCGTGGTTTCGGTTTGCCAGGTACGATGCGGCTAGTAATGATCACCGTATCGATATCACCAACATCGTTGTTGAGTGTTACATAGTTGAAGTTTGAGAGCAGGACAGCGAGTTGCCGATGAACATCTCCCTCAACAGACTTGCCCTGATCATCTCCCAGTTTGTTGAGTGTGCGAGCCGAAAAACCATGCTCGCTGGCGAGATCCTCGATCTGAGTGCGTAGTTTTTCAGGTGCCTGGTCACTGGCCGATGCCGGATAGATGGATATCAGGGTAGCAGTGATCATCAGTACTCGGATGAAATTCATAAAGCCCTTACTGGATGCTTTTTATGCTGTCGATTTATTGCGCCTACCATAATACAAAGCATACTATCAGCTTTCACAGTTTAACTAATGCTGTAGTAACAACTGGGTTTGTGATTAACGAGCTTCTGGTCAATCTAAAAATAAAAGCACCACTTAATTAGAAAAATTCGTTGCCAGCCCGGAGAGAAATATATGAATGGTCCATTATCAGGGTTTCGCATTCTCGATCTGTCAGCGGTGTTATCCGGGCCATTGGCGACGATGATCTTATGTGACCAGGGCGCTGAAGTTATCAAGGTTGAACCCTTGCAGGGGGATATCGTTCGGTCTATGGGCGGTGGTGAATCAGACGTGTCAGCCTCTTTTGTGTCGGCAAACCGCGGTAAAAAAAGTATTGCTGTTGATTTAAAAACCCCACAAGGACTAGCCCTGGTAAAACAAATTGCCGCAAGTTCAGATGTCTTCGTACAAAATTTTCGACCCGGTGCAGTGGAGCGAATGGGTTTGGGCTATGACCAAGCAAAAGTGCTTAATCCAGAAATTGTGTACTGTTCTATCTCGGGGTTTGGTGAGCATGGCCCCTATGCGCATAAACGGGTTTACGATCCAGTAATCCAGGCTTTATCGGGTCTTGCCGACATACAAAAGGATCGAGAGACCGGGCGACCCAGAATGATTCGCACCGCCATTCCAGACCAAACGACAGCTATCACAGCCGCTCAGGCTATTACCGCAGCACTGTTGGCAAGAGAGCGCAGTGGTAAAGGTCAGCACGTTAAGCTGGCTATGATCGATGCCATGATTGCCCTGACCTGGGCCGAAGCCATGGCGGGATATACGGTGGTTGGCGATGAAGACCAACTACCACTTGAGTTAGCCCCCGATCTCATTTATTCAACCAGGGATGGGTATATCACCGCTGGGGCAGTGTCCGACCTTGAATGGGAGGGGATGTGCAAAGCTCTGGGGCGTGAAGACTGGTTAATGGATGAACGCTTTAATACACCCGGTGGTCGGGTTAAGCACGTGGCGGAGCGGATTGAATTGACAGCCGAGGTGATTGCTGGGCAGGCCAGTGAACACTGGCTGGCGCGTCTGGATGAATATGGCGTACCCTGCGCGCCGGTGCTAAATAGAAAAGACCTCTTAAATCATGAACAAATCAAGATTAATGAGCTTATTGTAGAAATGGATCAGCCAGGCCTGGGTCGAGTCCGGCAGTCGAGACCCGCTCCAAGGTTTTTAGAGAGTCCGGCGAGTATTCGGGGTTCGGCACCAGGATTAGGTGAGCACACGCGAGTTATCTTGTCTGATATTGGGCTAAAAGACAGCGATATAGATAGTCTTTACCGATCCAGTATTGTTATTTAAATCAGAAGCATTGGAGCAGGGATCACCGTTTAGGCGGCCCCGAAAGCCCGATCTTAAAAATGATTAAATAAATCAGCGCCCTTGAATATTCCCCCATGTCCTGGGTATACCGACCCGGGATCAAGGTCTTTCAATATTTTAATGGTTTGTCTCATTTGCATGGGGTTAGAAAAAATTGAGGGGGCCAGCAATTGACCCTGTTTAGTACTGCCCAGTAGGGTGTCGCCACTGATCAGGGAGTGGCTGGGTTTATGGTAATAGCAACAGCTATCCCAGGAATGGCCGGGGGTGTGAATCACCTGCCAGTCACTAAATCCGGGCAGTGTGTTCCGGTGTTTTAGGCGGAAGTCAGGTTTGCCGTCAAAGCCTTCATGGTATTCACGATCTTCTGGTATGAAGGCGGGCAGGGTCCTGGCGTGAGCATCCCTCCTGGGGTTTGCATACATCGTCCAGGCGCGGGGGCGTAAACCTTCACGCATCGAGGTGACCATACGAAAGAATATACCGGCGGGATCATTTAAGAACTTCAGGCGGATGGACTGGGTGGCGTAGGGCAAAGCCAGTTTCGCACGACAGGTATTTGCCAGGTTAACGATACCACCGCTGTGATCCGGGTCGCCGTGGGTGCAGATAACTAGCTTGACATCCTCTGGCTCGCGATTGAGCACTTCACGAATATAGCCTAATACGTATTTTTCGCCGCGCCAGGCAACATCGACCACCAGCAAGCCTGACTCTTCTTCGATAACGTAACTGTTAACGTGGCGGCCCTTTACCTGGTGAATTTTCATGAAGAGCCTTGATGAGTTTGCATAAATAAGAATGCGACTAATTATCAATAAGGCGGCTATTCTATCGCTGTCCTACTGATGTGCAAGGGTTTGTATGAGGTATGAGGTGCCAGGTGCCAGGTGTGAGGTGTCAGGGCTGAATAAGACATGCGCTCTAGTGTGGCGACAAGTCAGGCTCGGGTGCCAGCCAAATCTGCCATCAACTCCAGTGCCTCTTCCTGGGGTGCGCTAATAGTGAGCCCAGTTGCGCCGCAATCAGCCCAGGGTTTGTAGCGTTCGCGGATACGTTCCACGGGACCAATGAGAGATTGCTCATCGCAATAATCGTCGGGTACAGTTTCCGCAGCTTCCTTTTTATGACCCGCCAGATACAGCTCCTGTATGCGTTTGGCTTCATCCGGATAGCCACGCAGGGCCATCATGTCATGGTGGAAGTTTTTGTCCTTATGGCCCATGCCGCCCACATAAAGCGCGACGTTTGGCTTGATCCGCGCAAGGGCCGACTTGATATCGGGCGTGATAAGTACCGGCAAGCCTGGCTGAATTTCAAAATCCTTGAAGCCTTTGCCGCCTCCGGCCCGAGCGAAACCGGCCTCCAGCCAGGGGCCGTAGACTTTCATGCTGCCGGGCACAAAATTGAGGGGTA
>CALLDA010000104.1 GCA_937998635.1 uncultured Pseudomonadales bacterium | reverse complement strand
TAGCCGAGGAAAGGGGTAAAGATCCCGTCGAAGTCATGATAGATGTGGTCCTCGAAAATGATATGAAAGTATTCTTCCGTCAGCCCATCTTTAACGAAGATCCGGATAATGTTCTGACAATGATGAAGCACCCTCGCTCGGTGGTGACCTTCTCTGATTCCGGTGCTCACGTGTCACAGATTATGGATTCGTCTCTGCAAACCCACGTACTGTCTCACTGGGTTCGTGAAAAAAATTCCTTCTCGCTGGAAGATGCCGTACATATGCTCACCGCGCAACCTGCCGAAGCCTGGGGCTTTAGTGATCGAGGCTTGCTTAAAGAAGGTATGGCCGCTGATGTGATTGTCTTTGATGCTGATAAGGTTGCCCCAACGATGCCAGAGGTGAAACACGACCTCCCCGCTGGAGCCAGACGTCTGGTGCAAAAAGCTGAGGGTATATCCATCACCATCGTTAATGGCGAAGTGCTGATGCGCGATGGCGAACACACCGGCGCTTACCCCGGTAAACTGTTGCGTGGCCCACTGGCCGCAAATACAGAAACCACGGCCGTTGCCTAAGTAAACACCTGGCTTTTCAGTTTTAGGGGAGGGTGTGGTTTTTTAAAAGGCCGCTTCAATTGACTGGAGCGGCCTTTTTTCTTTGGCTGAAGTTTACCTGCTGGGTGAAAATAGCCATACTCAAAAGCAAAACAAATATAGATTGAAGGAGCATATTCATGGAGTTTGGTCTGTCGGAAGAACAGGGTATTTTGCAGGACTCAGTACGTCGTCTATTCGAGGAACAATCGCCTCTGGACAAAGTCCGCGAGATTGCGGAAACCGATACCGGTTTTAACGCCGACTTGTGGCAATCTTTTATTGAGCTAGGCATTGTCGGAGCGATTATTCCAGAGCAATTCGGCGGCTCCAATATGAACTTCTTTGATGCCTTTATTATTCTCGAAGCCGCTGGCCGTTGCACCGCACCGGCACCTTTATTAGGCACCATGGTGATGGCACCAATCGCCTTGTTAGAGGCCGGAAGTGAAGAGCAAAAAGATCGCTATTTACCGCAGTTCGCCAGTGGCGAATGCAAGGTCGGTATTGCCATGACAGAAGTGGTTAACCGCCGCGAAGATGCAGGATTCAAACTCGAAGGAAACACCTTGAGCGGCAAAGCTTTATTTGTCATAGACGCAGGTGTCGCTGATTTATTTTTGGTAGCGGTAGGTAATGACACACTGGTTCTGGTTAAAGGCGACGCTCCTGGGTTGACGATAAAACAACTGCCTACTGTGGACAAAACCCGCTCGATTGCTGAACTGGTCTTCGATAAGGTCGAAACAGAACCTCTTGGTAAGCTTGGCGGTGGGTCCGAAGCCATAACAAAAATACTTGACGCCGGACGCATTGCCTTAGCTGCTGACACTCTGGGTGCAGCAGATGTGATGATTGAGAAAGCCATCGCCTACGCCCAGGAGCGGGAGCAATTTAACCGTCCCATTGGTACCTTTCAGGCCGTTAAACACATGTGTGCCGACATGGTGGCTGAATTGGAACCCGCCCGCTCTTTGATCTGGTACGCCGCCCATGCCTATGACTTTGTGCCAGAAGATGCCCGTCTGATGGCTTGCCACGCCAAAGCCCATATGAGCGAAGTCGGCAGTATTGTGGCGAAGACCGCAGTCGAGGTTCACGGTGGTATGGGTTTTACCGACTTAATGGGGCTGCATTACTGGTTTAAGCGTATCGGTCTTAACCGACAGTTATTGGGTGGTCCAGAACAAGTCCGTCATGAAGCGGCTATTATTCAGGAATGGATTGCGGCGTGACGATTTGTTGAATCTACTTTAGCTAAGTTTATTCACTTGGGGCGGATACTAATCTTTACCTATATTGCCTCGTAAGGACGACTGGAAATGGAAAACAATAAATACCCTCCAGCTTATCCCCATGATGCCATTACCGAATTATTCCCTGATGTGTACTGGGTGCAGGGCAGTATTAAGCTGGGCCCTGGGATGAGACTGAACCGAAATATGCTCATTGTCAGGAACGGCTCTGAGCTTACATTGATTAATCCCATCCGATTAGAAAGTCCTGAAGAACAGGTACTGTTGTCTATGGGTCAGATTAAGCACGTGCTGCGTCTGGGCGATTTCCATGGTCTGGATGATGCCTATTACGTAGATAAATTTGATGCAGATTTCTGGTCTCAGGAAGGCCAGGTGAGCTACCCATCGCCGAGCCCCGACCACATTATTTCTAAAAATATAGAGCCGCCGATGCCAGGTGCAGAGTTTTTTGTCTTTTCATCGGCCACCGCGCCAGAGTCAGCCTTGTTTCTAAAGGATAAACGTTTGCTGATCACTACCGATGCCATTCAGTACTACACGGAATGGACCTACACCACACTGTTAACCCGATTGGTAATGCCCTTGCTCGGATTTAAAAAAGGCCTGCTTATCGGCCCACCCTGGATTAAGAAAGTTACGCCAAAGGGTGGCTCTATGCGCGGTGATTTTGAACGGTTATTAGAACTTGAATTTGACCATTTAATAGCGGCGCATGGTTCATTACTGCGCGATGATGCCAGATCTCGGCTTAAGGAAGTTGTCGATAATACATTTCCGCCTGGTTGATTAAAGTCGTTTTTCGATTAAACCGCTGGAAGCAGATCAGCAGTCATTAATGAAAATCTCGCGACTTGATAGCCAGCTCGTCCAATGCATGGCTATGGTCAATCAATTCTCCAGCAATGATGTGAATGACTTCGTTTTTACATTCCATCACGCCTTTTACCAGTAATAACTTGCTGCTCAACAGGGCCTGGCGAAAACGCTGTTGCAGATCTTTCCAGACGATGACATTGATATTGCCGGTTTCATCTTCGAGTGTGAGAAAGACCACGCCAGAAGCGGTGCCGGGGCGTTGGCGACCGGTGACCAATCCGGCGACGCGGACAAAACGATTAGTGTTCAGGGTTTTCAGATCTTCCTGACGTTTGCACTGTTTAAAAACCGGATGATTTCGCAGCAGGGCCATGGGGTGACTACCCAGGGTCAGGCCGGTGGTTTGATAATCAGCCAGCATATCGTCGAAAACGGAGGGCGCTGGCAACTGAATGGCTTCAGTTTTTGCAGAGCTTTTTTTTCCAGAGGCCTCTTTTTCAGGGCTTTCTATCCTGTCAGCGGCTTGAGGTTGATCCTCTTCTGCTTGTCTTTGATCCAGTAAGGGCCGTTCAGGTTCGATGCCCAGTATCTGCCAGTGAGCCTGGTGTCGGTGGGTACTAAATGCCTGCAAGGCATTGGCACTGGCCAGCGCCTCACGGTCTCGTTTGTCGAGCTGAGCTTGGCGAATCAAATCATTCAAATTGGTAAAGGCATATTTATTCCGCGTGTTTTCAATACGTAGCGCCGCTGCCTGCGTCAGGCCTTTAATGATACGCATGCCCAGGCGTAAGGCAGGTTGTCTGGTTTCTGTTACGGGGCCTTTTATTTCAGGGCTCTGAGATAATTCAAGACTATGATCCCAGTGGCTATGCAGTACATCCACCGGGTGAATCTCTATGCCATGGCGGCGGGCATCCTGCACCAGTTGTGAAGGCGAATAAAAGCCCATGGGCTGGCTGTTTAATACAGCACAATAAAAAGCCGCCGGGTGATGACACTTCATCCAGGAGGAAACATAGGCCAGCAAGGCAAAACTGGCCGAGTGAGATTCCGGAAAACCATAACCGCCAAAACCCTTAATCTGTTCGAATAAACGATGGGCGAAGTCCTCGCTATAGCCTCGCTCTAACATGCCATTGACCAGTTTGGTTTCAAACTTCATCAGGCTACCGTTTTTGCCCCAACTGGCCATGGCGCGACGTAGTTGGTCAGCTTCACCACCGCTAAAGCCAGCGGCAACCATGGCCAGTTTTATCGCCTGCTCCTGAAAGATGGGAATGCCCAGGGTGCTTTTCAGTACGTCTTTAATGGCTTCGTTGGGATACGTCACGGCCTGGGGATTAGCTCTGCGTTTCAGGTAGGGATGCACCATATCGCCCTGAATGGGGCCAGGCCGGACAATGGCGACCTGAATCACCAGATCGTAATAACAGCGCGGGCGCAGGCGCGGCAACATGGATATCTGCGCGCGGGATTCGACCTGAAAAGTGCCGACACTATCGCCCCGGCAAAGCATATCGTAGGTGGCGGTATCGCCTTCGGGGATGGCCTGCATGGTGGTGATCGTAGCGTCGTAGCTGCGCATCAGATCAAAACATTTGCGAATAGCGCTTAACATCCCCAGTGCCAGTACATCGACTTTCATTAAGCCCAGAGCTTCGATGTCGTCTTTGTCCCATTGAATCACCGTGCGTTCGGGCATGCTGGCATTTTCCACCGGCACCAGTTGAGTAATGGGCCCTTCGGTAATCACAAAGCCGCCGACATGCTGGGACAGATGGCGGGGAAAGCCGAGAATCTCCTCTACTAGCCGTAAGAAATGCGTAGCCATGGCTTCGTGATTAGGCAGATGATTTTCTTTAAATCGTTGCTGCAGGTCGCCTTTGCGATCCCACCAGGCCAGGGATTTGGCTAATTGCTCGATAAACAAAGGCGATAAACCCAGCGCCTTGCCGATATCGCGCACGGCGCTGCGTGTCCGATAGGTAATCACCGTCGCTGCTAATGCCGCCCGTTCTCGGGTGTATTTCTTGTAGATGTACTGAATCACTTCTTCTCGGCGCTCGTGCTCGAAGTCCACATCGATATCCGGTGGCTCATCG
>CALLDA010000103.1 GCA_937998635.1 uncultured Pseudomonadales bacterium | reverse complement strand
GGCTATCCACTATGCTCGGCTCAGTGAAGTGAATCCGCGCATTATCACCTGCTCAGTGACCGGTTTTGGCTCCGATGGCCCCGGCATGCATCGCACCGCCTTTGATCAGGTGGTGCAGGCCTATGGCGGTAATATGTCGATTACCGGTGATGATCCCAGTCATCCGCTGCGTTCCGGCGTGCCTATTGCCGACCTTGGCGGTAGCCTCTATGGCATGGTCGGCGTGCTGACCGCCCTCTATGAACGAGAGCGCAGTGGTAAAGGTCAGCATGTGGATATCTCCATGCTCGATGGTCAGGTTTCTATGCTCAGTTATATGGCGACCATGTACTTTTTGTCTGGCGAAGACCCTCAGCCTATCGGTAATTCCCACTTCGTTCATGTCCCCTACAACAGCTTTAATACCCAGGATGGCTCTATCGTCATCGCCATTATTTTCGATAATTTCTGGACCGGTCTGCTCGACGTGCTCGAATGTGATGAGCTGCGCAAAGCGGAATATGATCACCAGCCCGGTCGTCTGGCCAACAAAACTCTTATAGAAACTAAGGTTGCGGAGATATTTGTCACCAATACATCGGCCTATTGGCTGGAGAAGCTTGAAGCAGAGCGGATTCCCTGTGCGCCGGTTAATACCTTTAGCCAGGCTTTGAGTGACTCTCAGGTTTTACACCGCAATATGGTCGTTGATATCAGCCACCCCAATGGCAAAACCACCAAAGCGCCGGGTAATCCTGTGAAGCTGTCGCGTAGTAACCAGGAGGATTTCACCCCTGCACCCTTGTTGGGGCAGCATACCGATGCGGTGCTTAGCGAATTACTTGACCTGGGTGAGGACGAATTGGCGGCTATGCGCGCCAATAATATTATTGGCTAGGTTCTTGGTTTAGGTTCTAGGTTGTGGAAAAGGAAAAGGAAAACGCCTGATGATGGCGCTTGCCCCCGAGGTTTGCCTTTCGGGAGCAGAGCCACTAGCATCAGGGCTTGAATAACTTTAAGGATGCCGCAATGAAAACACTTCTAAAAATAATTGCTCTTCTGGTGCTGGTCGTGGCGATTCTCGTGGGTGTTGGCATTTACTTCCTTGATAGTGGCATCAAAACGGCAGTAGAAACCTTCGGCCCTCAATACACCCGCACAGATGTCAGCCTGGGCGATGCCAAGTTATCACCCTGGTCCGGTGAGGGTAGTCTAAGCAATTTGGTGGTGGCCAATCCCGAAGGCTTCAAAACCCCGAATGCTTTTTCCCTTGGCGAAATTGCCATTGCTCTGGATACCGAATCGCTTACGGCTGACCCCATAGTCATTACCAGCTTGCGTATTCTTACACCGGAGATCACCTATGAGCAGGGCAAATCATCGACCAACCTGCAAGAGCTACAGAAAAATGTTGAGCAATCAGTCGGCTCTACGGCTGCGCCTTCTGACGCAGATACGGACAATAGCGGTGCAGGTACAAAGTTAATTATAAAAGAGCTGCTAATTAGCGGCGGAAAAATTCATTACAGCAATCCTTTATTGGGAGGCAAGACCGTCGATGTGGCCTTGCCCGAAATCAAGCTCTCGGGTATTGGTGAAAAATCCAATGGTGCTACGGGCGCAGAAGTGGCTGAGCAAATACTCGCTGCTATTAATAAGGATGCCATGTCTGCGGTGCTTGATGCAGGCGCTCTTAAAGCAGTCGGCCAGCAAATGGAACAGCGCCTGAAAGATGAAAAAGGCAAACTGGAAGAATCATTAGGTGGCCTGAAAGGTCTTCTGGGTAAATAATCTATACAAGCATTTAACGGATAAGCATTTAACTGCATAAGTATGTAACTGAAAGAAGTTTTGATAAATTACAGGGGTTAAAAAATGATCGTACGTGACAAGTTTTACATAAACGGTGAGTGGCTTGCGCCGGTTGGCGAAGGTGTGCTCGAAGTGGTCGATGCCTCCACCGAAGAAATTATGGGCACGGTGCCTGCGGGCGTCGAAGAAGACGCTAATCGCGCCATCGAGGCGGCGGCTGCAGCCTTCGAAACCTGGGGTATGACCACGCCGAAAGAGCGCCAGGCTTATTTGCAGAAGTTACACACTGCCATGAAAGCGCGCCAGGATGAACTGGGCGAAGTCATGGCTGGCGAAGTGGGTATGCCTCTGGGTATGGCCAAGGCGATTCAGGCGGGCTTACCCCTGCAGGGTGTGGCTAACTTTATTAAGATTCTCGATAGCTACGAGTTTTCCGACAAGCTGGGTAATTCCGAGATCATCAAGGAGCCAGTAGGCGTTGTCGCCTGTATTACGCCCTGGAATTATCCCTTGCACCAGATTATGGCCAAGGTTTGCCCGGCACTGGCGGCGGGCTGCACGGTTGTCGTCAAGCCCAGCGAAGTCGCGCCCCTAACGGCCTTTATGCTGGCTGAAATGGTCGAAGAAGCGGGCTTCCCACCCGGTGTTGTCAACGTCATTACCGGCCTTGGCCCTGTGGTGGGTGAGGCGATGGCTAGTCACCCTCTGGTCGATATGGTGTCTTTTACCGGTTCTACTCGTGCCGGTAAGCGGGTCTCGGAATTAGCGTCTCATACAGTTAAGCGCGTGGTAGTAGAGCTGGGTGGTAAATCAGCCTCGGTCATTCTCGATGATGCCGATCTGGAAGACGCGGTGCGGGGCACGGTCAATGATTGCTACTTTAATAGTGGCCAAACTTGCGCGGCCCATACCCGTATGCTGGTGCCCGAGGCTGAATATGAGCGTGCCGCCAAAAAAGCCGTTGAGGTAGCGGAGAGTCTGACCATAGGCCAATCTCACGATCCTAAAGCCAAGCTGGGTCCGGTGATTACCAAAACTCAACAGGAGCGGGTGCGCAGCTATATTAGAAAAGGTGTCGAAGAAGGTGCTGAGCTACTTTGCGGCGGCGCTGAACAGCCGGAAGATTTGCCGACTGGCTTCTTTATCAAGCCCACCGTGTTTGGCAAGGTAACTCAGGATATGACCATTGCCCAGGAAGAGATCTTCGGGCCGGTGCTGAGTATTCTCACTTACAAAGATGAAGAGGATGCCATTCGTATCGCCAACGATACGGTTTATGGTTTATCCAGTGGCGTCTGGTCTACAGACAGCGATCACGCCAAAAAAGTTGCTCGACGTCTGCGCAGCGGCAATGTGATTATCAACGGGGGCGGTTTTAACATGATGGCGCCCTTTGGTGGTTACAAGCAGTCTGGCAATGGTCGCGAACACGGGCCTTATGCGCTGGATGATTATCTGGAAGTTAAATCTCTGCAAATGTAGTTTTTTTTCCCAGTTGAGCCGACGGCTAAGTCGACAGAAAGCCCGATAAATAAGCGATACGTCGGCTTATGGCTGGGGGAGTTTGTAAAATATTGGCATCGATAAAAATGATGCCTTAATCCTTTTTTAAACCTAAGTTCAAATAATAAAAGCTTCTGAGGAAAAATAATGAACACAAAATCACAGTTACTTTGCGCCTGGTGCGGCGTTATATTTCTGGTTTTATTTACTATCGGTTGGGTGCTGCTTGC
>CALLDA010000102.1 GCA_937998635.1 uncultured Pseudomonadales bacterium | reverse complement strand
ACTTCAGCGGTCAGATAAGCTGTCGATATAAATGAACCTTCGTGCAGGGTAGCCGATAGCGCACCCTGAATCTCCTTCAAGGAGGAGTTGGTGATCATGATGTTGAGCACAGCAATGAAAGCACCAATGACGCTGCCCCATACGGTAAACCAGGTGCGCATGGAGACGTAATCTTCTGGGAGCGCTTCGGTGTCGCTCACGTCGGTATTGGGATCGGTATCAGGATCGTTGTTATTGTCGGCCGCTGTAGAACTCATGTCAGGTAAAACTCATATTGTGTGGAACTCACATTACCTGGGATGCAGGTTAAAAATGCCGGTGGGTCTATTTGAATGAGCAGTACTTGAATGCCCAGTCATTGGCTTAACCGGCGTGCCTGGGCGGTTTGAAAATATAGTTAGATTTCGATACTGAGTTCACCATCAGCCTCGGTAACCGTATAGGTTTCCAGGCATTTTTCCTTACGAATAACATTGAGCATCTGGATTCCGGGAGGAAAGTTAGCCCATTTATTCACGTCCCCCGTGGCGATATCGAACTGTGCCCGATGTATCGGACATTGCAGGGTTTTGCCGTCGTCCAGTAATTTCCCGCTTTTTAAAGGCAACATCATATGCGGGCAACTGGCTTGTACGGCATGAAAACCGCTGTCCAGATGAAAGAGCAGTACTTTAGTGCCGTCCAAATTGAGGTGTTTTCGTTCGCCTATGGCCAATTCGTCGACTGGTCCTACCTGGTGAATTGTCATGCGTGTCTCCTGGGAAATTTGTATTTATTCTGAGTTTTTATCGTGGCTCTTCGTTATGTCTTACTACTATATCAGCGCTGCTAATTAGCGATCGGGCGTCGGCACCTTCTTCATTAAGGCGATAAAACCGAGGCTGATAATAAAAGCTGCACCCATCAAATAGAAGCAATCGTTGTAAGCCATGATAAAACTTTCCCGTCGGGCAATAGCATCCACAGCTTGCAGCGCCTGTTGCTGGGCAAGTACAGGGTCAGCGCCCAGGCCACTGAAATAATTGCTGAATCCTTGTAAACGTTCGACAGTAAACGGGTTGTAGGCCGATACGGATTCGAGTATATGGTTAGAGTGAAATTGTTGTCGCACCGACAGGAAAGTGGCTAGTGCGGCAATGCCAACAGCCCCACCCAAATTGCGCAAGACATTCAATAAGCCTGATGCTGAGCCTACCTGTTCCTGCTCGATTTCAGCGGTGGCGATAATATTTTGCGGGACCATGATGAAAGGCATGCCCAGGCCCCGGATCACGTTTGGCCAGAGGAGATGGTCATGGGCGTAATCGGCAGTCATATAGATATTTAATAAACAGCTCAAACCGAAAATAAACACACCGATTGCCATCAGCACACGGAGGTCGAAGACTTTCATGAGCCGCAGCACGATAGGCACCACAATTAATTGAGGCAGGCCCACCCACATCATAACCAGACCGATCTGCATGGCGTTATAACCATGCACCTGTGCCAGGTACATGGGCATGATAAATACCGAGCCGTATAAACCCAGACCCAGCACGATCCCTACCATGTTGGACAGTAAGAAGTTTCGACGTTTTAATAACCTCAGGTTGATAAAGGGTTGCTTGCCTTTTAATTCGATGGCCACAAAAATTACCAGGCAGGTAATCGCCAGCATGGTGCCGCGCAGAATAAAGTCGGATTCGAGCCAGTCTTTACGCTCGCCTTCTTCGAGGATGATAATCATCGCGCCGAGGCCAACGGCCATGGTGATCATGCCGTACCAGTCGCCGTTTTTGAGCAGCGACAGATTCATCGATGATTTCTTTAAACCGCGCCAGAGGATGGCGAACATGATGGTGGTGGGGATAATCTGCAAATAGAAAATCGCCTGCCAGCCGAAGGTCTCAGTAAGGTAGCCGCCCAGGGTAGGGCCAATGGTCGGGGCCTGGGTTGCGGTCAGGGCGAACATGCCCATGCCGATGGCCTGCTTACTGGGTGGCAATAAAGTCAGAATAATGGTGAAGGACAAGGGGATTAGTGTGCCCCCCGTTAAACCTGCCAGGGTGCGGAACACCAGCATGGATTCCAGGTTCCATGCCATGGCACAGAGGAGGGTGGCGCCAATGAACAGCGCAACGTTGGTCAACATATAACGGCGCAGGCCGAAGACCATAGCCAACCAGCCAGTCATGGGAATGACGACCACTTCGGCAGTGAGATAGGCGGTTGAAATAAATGAGCCTTCCTGCAGGGTTGCCGACAACGCTCCCTGAATATCTTTGAGGGAGGCATTGGTGATATGGATATTAAGGACGGCAATAAAGGCACCCAGAACTCCACCGAAGACCGTTAACCAGGTGCCAAAGGATACATGGCTCGCGTCTTCAGTCGGGACTGCGGGCGGCTCGGTGATATCGCCGTCCGCGGTGGTAGATGCGCCGCTCATGGGAGTGTCAGTATCCGCTTAAGATCAGCTACGGTTCAGCTACTGACTGACAGCAAGCTTGCCGGTTTGCGTGCTTTCACCGCTACCCCGTATATCAATCCGTGCAGTCACCGACATGCCAGGACGCAGGCGTTTGGCGATGGGGTTGTTTTGATCAAGCAGGATTTTCACCGGGACCCGCTGGACGATTTTGGTGAAGTTGCCGGTGGCATTGTCGGCGGGTAGAAGACTGAATTGCGCGCCACTGGCCGGAGCTAAACTATCAACAACACCTTCAATTAAGTCATCGGGAAAGGCATCCACCTCAATAGTAGCCTTCTGGCCGGGTAGCATGTTGGTCAGCTGGGTTTCCTTAAAATTCGCGCTTACCCAGATATTGTCTAGAGAAACCAGGGCCATTTTACGAGCACCAACGTGGATATATTCCCCAGGCTCGACATGTTTATTGCCAACTACGCCGGCGCGAGGGGCGCGGATATCAGACAGATATAGCGCAATCTCGGCGACCCGCAGCTCGGCTTTGGCTTCGGCGAGGCTGGCAGTAATTTCTTTGGCTTCGGCGCTCAGTACATCGCGTTGAGCACGGGCCGCGACAAGATTGGCCTGGGTTCTCGCTAATTCAGCTTCGGCACTGGCGACATCGGTGAGGGCGTGATCATAACGTTGTTTTTCGGCAAAGCCACGGCTCTTCAGTTGTTCGGCCCTGGTCAGATCGAGACGAGTTCTTTCCAGTTGAGCCTGTGCTGAGCGAACTTCGGCGGCGTTGGCCTTAATGGTGGCCTCCTGCAATACCTGTCGTGTTTTGAGCCGCGCCATATTGGCATCAGCTCCGGCAACCTCCGCGACGCCCTTGGCCACCTTGGCGTCAAAAGTATCCTTGAACATGGAAATGAGAATGTCGCCAGCTTCTACTGAGTCGTTGCCACTAACATTCACTTTTTCGACAATGCCGGGTACCTTGGCGCTGATAATGGTGATATCAGCCTGGGTATAAGCATTGTCCGTGGACTCCCAAAAACGGCCCTCAGTCCACCAGTTTTTCAGCCACCAGCCGCCACCGGCCAAAGCAAGGACTAAGAGAGAAAGCAGGATAATTTTACGCATGATCAGGAACCAGTTAATTGTTGGAGCCTGGGCTCAGTGCTGTAATTACTGGGCTCAGTGTCGTTAATGTTGTCGTCGGCCTTAATCCCGGTGTTAGGGTCGGTCTTAGGTCCGGCTCAATGTTCGTTTATATATTCAGCAGGGCGGTCGTGACAGGCATCGACATATCTATTTTATTCGTTATGTGCTCGGTGTTTGATAGCTAAATGGAGATGCCTTGATTGCCGTGGTACTGTGCCGTACCCTAGCACTCGATCACAGGCCTTGCAAGGTTGAATATGTGGCTACCTGAAACCAGTAAGGGAGAGGTCTACCGTAAACCTGAACGGTGTTTGGCTGGCACTGTAGTAACTGACATAACGGTAATTAACTGAACATAACGATAGTAGATGGATACACTAGCGGAGACCTAAAACTAATGCACACTCCCGAGGAGGAACGACGTCAGGCCATCCTTAAAGCCGGGATGGAAGTCTTTTTTGAGTACGGTTATACCTGCGCCAGTGTTGATGAGGTGGTGCGTCGGGCGGGTGGCTCGAAGCGCACCGTCTATAAATATTTTGAAAATAAGGAGGGTTTATTTGCCGCTGTAGTGGTGAGCCTTGTCGACCGTATGATGGAACCGTTGGCACCGGAAATTACTGATGAAAAGGGCCTGTATGACACGCTGGAAAATTTAGGACGTAACTACCTGGACATATTATTGCAGGATGAAAGCCTGGCGATTTTTCGCACCGTTGTATCAGAGGGTGTTCGGTTTCCCGAGTTAGGCAAAGCCTTTTATGAGTTCGGGCCCGGGGCGGCAGTCGAACGCCTATCTCAATATTTGCTTCGCCAGGTCGAGCTGGGCGTGCTCAACATAGATCATGTGGAAGCTGCAGCTCGCCAGTATTACGGCATGGTGCGTTCAGATTTACATATGCGAGCACTTTTGGGCCTGCAACTACCCGACAAACAGGAAATCCAGGGAGGCATCAGCTGTGCCGTGGATATTTTTGTCAGGGAATACGAGGCTGATCAGCGATGATTTTAGAGGCTTAAATTTAACTGCTAGCAAACGGTAGGGCAATTCCTGTTAACGCTTAGGCCTTATCTTGTAGTATCCTTTTTTTCCGCAGTAGCGATCAAACACTCCTTCTCGAGCAGGAGTCTAGACGTCTCAACTCTCACTGCTTACCGACATCGGTCATTATTAATCGCCTATAACGCCTGTGCTATCGCAACGACTGATAACACAAATCGAGCTCTGGAAAATATCTATGAACAATGAATTACCAGTGAATAAAGCCTTACCACTGACTAATCAATACGGCCATCGCAAAGCGAGACTGGGCTTTCTTAAAAGTGTCCCTGCGCTCGCTCTAGGACTGATATTGACTTACTCCTTTGAGTCCCTGGCTGCATCCGATACTTTTGGCAGCTTTGAACGAAAACTGGCCACCTTTGATCCCGGTGGGCGCTATCTTACCAAGCCGCTTGAACGGCGAATGCCGGGCCTCAGTATCAATGGCTCCTATTTTCTGTGGGCCGATAGCCTGGTTTCCGGACAGGAGGATATTGGCTTTCGAGATCGCGATTTTAGTACCTTGCAAGCTCAGAATGTTTTTGAGCTGGAGCTCAATTATCGCTTGTCGCCCGGCATGGAAATTACCAGCATTAATCATTTTTTATATGACAGCGTTTACGATATTGAAGATGCAGATGGGCTTTATGCTGATCGCGTTGACGAGGCTTTTCAGCAGTACGATGATTTCAATCGTATTGCCCGAGAGCTGTACTTCTCTTATCGGACCGCTAAATTGGATATGGTACTCGGTAAACAACAAATTGCCTGGGGCAAGATGGATGGGCAGTTCATAGATCTGATTAACTCCATGGATCTCAGAGAATCTGTGCAGCTTGAGGCCAGCGATTACGAACTCCGTCGTCTGCCTATGTGGATGGCGAATGTGACTTATTATTTTGATGACGTGTCGCTCAACATGCTCTGGATACCAGAC
>CALLDA010000101.1 GCA_937998635.1 uncultured Pseudomonadales bacterium | reverse complement strand
ACCGTCCAGGCCAAAAGAAAACAAAAAGAACAGCTGCATCAGAATGGCGTTAGCAGCGAGAATAGCCGCAGTCTGCTTCGCACCCTGGGCAGTAAAAAAGGCAAAGACAAAAATCAGGCAAGCGGTTCTGACCAACAAGTGTTGATTGACCGTGAACAATTCGCGGTATTGGGATAAATGCCGAAGCTGAGTAATCAGGGTGTTCTTATCCAGGTGATGCTGATCAGTGTTTGTAAAGCCCAGCCTCGCTCGCGGTCCCGTTGCCAGCGCCAGGCGGGACGCGATGGCTAATCCGACCAACAAACCCGCATATTCAGCAATCAAGGATGCCCAGGCGGCCCCTTCGCTATTCATATCGAGACCGATAATAAAGATAAAATCGAGGCCAACGTTTAAGCCGTTGACGAGGAGCATCAATGTCAGGGCAGCTTTGGCTTTCTGGATGCCGATTAACCAGCCGGTAATACAAAAGCCACCAAGTATTGCCGGTGCCGCCAAAATACGTATGCTGGCGTAGGTTTCAGCCAGGGCCAGACTTTGCTCTGGAGGTGTAATGAGCAGAAAGCCAAGCCATAAAAGCGGTTTTTGTAAGACCACTATGGCCATGCCGAGGGCGGCGGCCAAAACCAAAGACTGCGCTAGTAACAATTGGCAATGTGCCTGGTCATTACGGCCCAGAGCTCTGGCGGTGGTTGCGGTGGTGCCCATGCGTAAAAAGGAAAACGACCAGATCAACAGGCCGATGATGGTGCTGCCCGCAGCGACGGCACTTAAATAAGCCACGTTTCCGAGATGCCCTAACACGGCCGTATCGACTATCCCAGGCAAGGGACTGGCCAAAGCTGCAAGCACCATAGGCAGGGCGATCGATAAGAATTGCCGATGGGTAGTCGAGTGGCTAAGCATGGGTTCTCGGTTGATGTGAATCAATAATAAATGACTTTATAACTAGCTATTGTAACGACGAAGCTCAATAAGATCGTGACCTTTTAAAAAACCTTCTGGTATAATCCGCGCCGCGTGCGTCCCGGCTGCGGCAATTTGTCGCAGTTAAACGAGGTGCAAATCCAGAGCTTCGGTGAGGCTGGAATGCCGCCAGTCGGTGAAATTTGAAGATCAAGATTAACTAGCAACACGGAGAAACCTGGGCAATGTTATCGAGATTAAAGTCGCTTACCGCCTATGCGCTGAGCCCATTGCTGTTACTTCCCTTTGCGGGATTAAGCAGAGCTGATGAGGCGAGTAGCGAGGCACCCACGGGCTGGGATTTACTGAACATGCCGCTCGGTGTGACCAGTGTTAGCCGCAATAGCTATGAAATCCACATGATCACCTTATGGGTTTGTGTGGTGATTGGTGCTGCTGTATTTGGTGTGATGTTTTACAGCATGTTTGCCCACCGTAAATCCTCCGGGCGTGAGCCAGCGACTTTTCACGAAAGCACAACGGTGGAATTGCTCTGGACCATCGTTCCCGTTTTTATTCTGATTGCTCTGGCCTGGCCAGCAACCACTTATCTGGTTGATATGTATGATACGGATGAAGCAGACATCGATGTCAAAATCACCGCTTATCAGTGGAAGTGGCAGTACGAATACCTGGGTGAAGACGTTCAGTTTATGAGTGAGTTAAGTACCGCAGAGTCTGCGGTCTACGGCGAAAGCGCGAAATCTGAATTTTATCTATCCGAAGTTAACGAGCCTCTGGTGATTCCGGTAGGCAAGAAAGTGAGATTCCTGATCACCGCCAAAGATGTTATTCATGCTTGGTGGGTGCCTGATCTGGGTGTTAAGCGAGACGCTATACCTGGCTTCGTCAATGAAACATGGGCCAGAGTAGATGTGCCGGGTGTCTATCGGGGCTTTTGTGCGGAACTATGCGGTAAGGGCCATGCCTTTATGCCTATCGTGGTGAACGCCGTTTCAGAAACAGATTACGTTGATTGGTTGGCGGCTAAAAAAGTCGCCGTCGCTGCTGAGCGAGAACTGGCTAAGAAAGTATTTACCCGTGATGAGCTGATGGCTAGAGGTGAAGAGGCCTACAACCGTTCATGCGCATCCTGCCATATGGCTAACGGCGAAGGCATCCCTGGTGCCTTCCCAGGACTGAAGGGTAGCGCTGTCGCCTTAGGACCCATAGAGACGCATCTGGATGTAGTGGTTAACGGTGTTGCCGGAACTGCGATGCAGGCCTTCAGTGGCCAGCTCTCGGAAGTGGATCTCGCTGCTATTATTACTTACGAACGTAACGCCTGGGGCAATGATGTCGGCGATATTGTTCAGCCAGTCGATGTTCTGAAATTCAAACAAGACCAATAGGGGAGGAATTCATGATGGCACACGATTCAGCAGCACACGATCACGCAGCACATGGTCCCGCAAAAGGTATTGGTCGCTGGTTATTTGCTACTAACCACAAAGATATTGGCACGATGTATCTGTGGTTTAGCTTTGCGATGTTCTTATTAGGTGGTTTTTTTGCGATGGTGATTCGTGCTGAACTCTTTGAGCCAGGCATGCAAATCGTCAACCCGGAATTTTTTAACCAGATGACTACGATGCATGGCCTGGTCATGGTTTTTGGTGCCATCATGCCGTCCTTTGTCGGCCTGGCTAACTGGCTGATACCCATGCAAATTGGGGCCCCAGATATGGCGCTGCCACGGATGAACAATCTGAGCTTCTGGATTCTTCCCTTTGGTTTTGCTCTGCTGGCGTCTACTTTATTTATGGAAGGCGGCGCGCCGAACTTTGGTTGGACGTTTTACGCGCCATTATCAACCACCTATGCGCCATCGACCGTTAACTTCTTTATCTTTGGTGTCCATATTATTGGTGCGTCATCAATAATGGGTTCCATTAATATCATTGCGACGGTACTGAACCTGCGTGCGCCAG
>CALLDA010000100.1 GCA_937998635.1 uncultured Pseudomonadales bacterium | reverse complement strand
GTGGTCGACGGCGAATTTGCTAGCGGCCTGGGTGAGTCGAATTTCAATGTCGGCGATGCCAGAATCAGTTATGAAGATAAGGCTTTCCGCCTAAAAGCGGACTGGACTATTTCTGAGACAGTTTCGATGGAGACGGAGGTTTATCGCCTGGAAACTGAGCGTTTCTGGAAAAACTCAGAGTTTTATAGCCTGGATAGCACTACCGGCCTGGTCGATCGCTTCGACCCACTCGTCATTGGGCACGATATGGAGCACGATGGCTTGCGTACCAATTTCGTCTTTAGTAATCGCCTGGGTGGCCGTGAATTACGTAGCTCATTGGGCTTTGAAATCAACGATATCTCCTTTGAAAGACCATCTAACTTTGGTCCCGCCAACCCCAATCCCATCGATTGGGGCAACGATTTCGACACCGTCGATCCTGACAACTTTTCCCCCGGAACTCTATCTGATTTAACTGATGCTGAGGTGTTGCCGGATAACGAATCCGATGTGGATCAGTATGCCCTGTTCACTGAAAGTCAGCTCCAGGCCACAGACCGACTGGCCATTGTCGTGGGCCTACGTTATGAAGATGTTGAGACTGACTACAATCGATTCGGGAATGATCCTATTCATCAATCCCTCGACGAGCTAACCGGTCGTTTTGGGCTGGTTTATGGCGTCAATGCAGACACGGTGCTCTACGCACAGTATGGCACCGGTGCCACCCATCCGAGCGATAGCATTGTCACGGCTTCCGCTTCTAACCGTGAATCCGATTTTATTAAAAGCGAGCAAGTCGAGGTGGGCATCAAGCAGGAGCTCATGGACGGACGTTTGCAGTGGACTCTGGCACTGTTCGATATCGTTAAGAACGATCTGGTTGAGGATGATCCGGATTCTGGTAATCCCGGTGACAAGATCGTTATTCCGGAGCAAACGTCTCAGGGGGGTGAGCTAGGCTTTAGTTTCCAGGTGAATGAAAATTTGCAAATCTACGGTAACGGCAGCCTGTTAGAAGCTGAAACCCAGGCGGGTATCGCGCCTATCTACGTTCCCGAAAAAACTGCCAATGTGGGTTTGAATTGGCGAGTGTTGGATAAGCTGCAATTTATTGCCGATGCTCGTTATGTCGGAGAGCGCTTCCATCCGAGCATACCGATTCCCTCCTACACCGTGGTGGATGCCTCGGCCCGGATAAATATCAATAACAAATATTCTGTGACTGTGAGGGTGGATAATCTGACTGACGAGCGTTATGCCTCGGCTGCTTATTATTCATCGACCTGGTTGATAGGCAAGCCACGGACTTTTAGTGTCACCGCAGATTACAGTTTCTAGGTGGCACTTAATCCAGTCTTTCAAAAGACACTGGCCTATGCACTCGGTAATCAAGTGGGCCAGTGCATACGGTTTTGATTGTCTGATGACAAAGGCCAAAACGCAGTTGTGAAGCTAAAAAAAGCACTGTATCTGAGCCATCGTTGGCTTGGCATCGGTGTGTGCCTGTTAGTGGCTATGTGGTTTGCGAGCGGTATGGTGATGATGTACGTCGCTTATCCCGAGCTCACTGAACAAGAACGTTATGCCGGGCTGCGTAGCCTCGACCCTGAGCGCGTGGTTTTCTCGCCCTCAGCGTTGTTAGCCGAGCTCCCCGGGGATGCGTCAATTGAGCACCTGATGCTAACCAGCATTGCACAAGATCCGGTGTATCTAGTAAAGCGACAGGGAGCTTCATGGTTCGGCATGTATGCGGATTCCGGCGATTTATTCAGCAAAGTCACCGCCGAATCCGCTGTCGCCTCGGCAGTGGACTTTTATCAAACTCAGTATCCGAACCAAAAAGTCCAGGGTGTGCACATGCACACCCTGGATATGGATCAATGGACGGTATCCAGCGGACTGTCCGACTACCGGCCCTTACATCTGGTATCACTTAATGACCGGGCGGGAACCCACCTTTATGTTTCAGTGCGCACCGGTCAGGTGGTGCGGGATACCACGCGCAGAGAACGCATCTGGAATTGGCTGGGCGCTAACCTGCACTGGATTTACCCCTTGCAACTACGAAAGCACACAGACGTCTGGATAAATACCATTATTGTCCTGTCCTTGATTGGACTGATCACTATCGTCACAGGGGCTATTATCGGATTTTTGCGTCTGCGTATTCGACGTCCCTACCGAGGGGATAACTATTCGCCCTATCGGGGAATACCTAAATATCATCATGTCCTGGGACTTTTGAGCCTGGTATTTCTCACCACTTTCATGTTCAGTGGACTGATGTCGATGGGGCCCTGGGGAGTATTTGACGCTAAGAGCAGCTTCACAGATCAGGTTCAGCGCTATCAGTTGGGCGATCGTCCCCGCGGGTCGGAACTGGCTTATTCGCAAGTGGGCGAAATTCAGCAATTACTTAAGCAAAAGGGTGGTATCGCCACCAGGGAATTAGTTTGGCACTGGATCGGTGGCGCATCCCATATCACCCTGCACAACTCCGAGGGGTCAGTGCGGACTCAGTTAGCAGTGGGTGAGATGCAAACCCTTGAGCAGAGAATTGGCGCGAGCCTCGACAGGCTGATTCCGGGGGAAGCTATTCAAACTCGGCAACGACTCGAGGCTTATGACACCTATTACTATTCCCACCATAATCGATTGCGGCCCCTGCCCATCGAGCGCATTAAATTTACAGACCCGGAATCCACCTGGTTCCACGTTGACCTGTCGACCGGTGAAGTGCTTGAACGTCTGACTGAAAAACGTCGCGTGGAGCGCTGGTTATTTAATGGCCTGCACAGTTTTGATTTTGCGGTTCTTATATATAATCGGCCAATGTGGGATTTGGTTCTTATCTCGTTGTGCAGTGTGGGTTTGCTGTTTTCGCTCACCTCGGTAGTGATGGCGTGGCGACGCCTGGGCAAACGCGTTAAAGACATGCCTGGACGTTTTTAAGCGACCTGATGATCAAATCAAGGTCGCGTTTGCAGGTTTTCCGCGCCGATCCGGGTGTTAATCGTCTTCGGGTCGTCCTTTGAGCATGCGTAGAGGGTTGTAGGTCAATACCGTTTCGCCATTCTGGTTGATGACTTCATTAAAGGTTCTTACCAGGCCACGGTTGCCTTTGCTGGTTTTGCGGACTTCGGTAATTTCAAATTCGACATGGATGGTATCACCTGCCAGGCACGGACGTTTCATATCCAGCTCCATATTCAGAAATGCCATGCCGGTGCCCTGCATCGTCGGCAGCAGCAGGCCCTCGGCAAAACTGTAGACCATGGCGCCGGGCGCGAAGGGTTCTTTGATGACCGATTTTTCCTTGAGGAATTCCCTATCGGAGAAGACCACCTCGTGTAGCCCCACTAAATTGATAAAATTACAGATATCGGCCTCAAGCACGGTTCTGCCCCAGGTTTCATATTTTTCGCCAACCTGGACATCCTGCCAGTAAAAACCGCCACCAATTTTTTTCATGTTTTGTCTCCTCGTCAGTGAATTTTTTAGGGTGAAAAACGGCTGAGGATAGTGAAGCAAAATTATTGGCGGTGCAAACAGTCGGCTCGGCTCCTACTGAACAGGCGAGGTACTAAGCTGATGAAAGAATGATCAAGTGCTTCTGACGAGGCATAGCCACCGCTGTATAATGCAACCTGTGTTCGTCGCTTACCTTGACCTTGAGAACTGACCTTGAGAACTGACCTTGAGAGCTGATCTTGAGATAAGCCGTCAAAATAACGAGATAAGAAATAACGAAATAAGAAGTAACGAGATAAACAGTAGAGAGATGTAATGGATATTGAAGCCTACATGCAGGCAGTGGGCACCACAGCCCGGGCAGCCTCCAGGGCGATGGCCCGTGCTGGCACCGAGACGAAGAATCAAGCCTTGCTTGCCATTGCTGAGGTGCTTGATGGCGAGCGGCACGCTTTAGCCAGTGCCAATGCAATAGATTTGGAAAATGGCCGTAACAATGGCCTTGAGCCAGCCTTGCTGGACCGGCTGGAGCTTAGCCCTGCCGGAATAGACGGGATGATAGAGGGCTTGCGCCAGGTGGCGGCTTTACCTGATCCGGTTGGTGAAATCAGTGATATGAATTTTCGACCCAGCGGCATTCAGGTGGGTAAGATGCGTGTGCCTCTCGGTGTGGTGGGTATTATTTATGAGTCGCGGCCTAATGTAACCGTCGAGGCCGCCAGTTTGTGTTTGAAGTCGGGTAACGCGGCGATTTTGCGCGGCGGCAGTGAGGCGATCCATTCCAATCAGGCCATTGCCACCTGTATTGAGCGGGGCTTGCAGAGTGCTGAATTACCGAGCGCAGCGGTGCAGGTAATAGAGACCACAGATCGAGCCGCAGTGGGCAAGCTGGTGACTATGTCCGAGTATGTCGATGTCATCGTGCCACGGGGTGGTAAGGGATTGATCGAGCGTATTAGCCGCGAAGCCCAGGTGCCGGTTATCAAACATCTCGATGGCGTTTGTCATGTGTATATCGATAGTGAGGCGGATCTGCTGAAGGCGCACAACATCGCCTTGAATGCCAAAACCCATCGCTATGGCGTGTGTAATGCCATGGAAACCCTGCTGGTGGCCGAGGCAGTCGCTGAGCAAGTTTTACCAGGCCTGGCTAAGGCCTATAGCGAGGCGGGTGTTGAGTTGCGTGGCTGTGATCAGACTGAAACCATTATCAGCACCGCCGGTTATGCCTGTGTACCCGCCACCGAGGCCGACTGGTATGAAGAATATCTGGCCCCCGTGCTGGCGATTCGCATCGTCAAAGATGTCGATGGGGCTATGGATCATATCAATGCCTATAGCTCTCAACACACCGAAGCTATCGTCACCGAAAATTACACCATCGGACGGCGCTTTATCAACGAGGTCGATTCCAGTTCGGTGATGATTAACGCCTCGACTCGTTTTGCCGACGGTTTTGAATATGGCCTGGGTGCAGAGATTGGCATCTCGACCGATAAAATTCATGCCCGTGGCCCAGTGGGGCTAGAAGGCCTTACCAACCAGAAATATATTGTTCTGGGCGATGGTCATATTCGGCAGTGATATATAGATTTACGTATAGATTGATATGAGCGCAGCTATGGCAATGAGCGGCTTGGTGGGGCAATGAACGGATTGATGGCCGACCTGTTTTGAATGCAGTCGGCATTTTTGGTGGCACGTTTGACCCCGTCCACATCGGACATTTGCGCAGTTGTGTTGAATTACGTGAATATCTTGGGCTGGAGCAGATTCATCTGCTGCCTAATGCTCGCCCCCCTCATCGCCGGGCACCTGAGGTGACGGCGGAGCATCGCCTGGTCATGCTCAATCTGGCGATTGCTGAAGAACCCGGATTAGTCGCCGATGACCGTGAGTTGCGGCGCGAAGGTTTGTCCTACACCGTTGATACATTGCAGGAGTTGCGGCAAGAGTTGGGCAGTGATACTTCGCTTAGTCTATGTATTGGCATGGACTCCCTGGTTAATCTTGCCACTTGGCACCGCTGGCGAGAACTCACTGATTTTGCTCATCTGGTGGTGGTAGCACGACCGGGTTGGCAGACACCTGAGAGCGGCCCCGTGGCCGAGTG
>CALLDA010000099.1 GCA_937998635.1 uncultured Pseudomonadales bacterium | reverse complement strand
CCTGCACACAGGCGGCTTCGAGACCCTTGGCCTTGAGTTCGTCAACGGCTTTTTGTGCCGGTTCTAATTCAATGTCGCCAATCATGACTTTCATTCCTGCCGCTGCAAATGATCGGGCCATGCCGAGGCCCATACCGCTTGCGCCACCGGTGATAAATGCTACTTTACCTTTTACATCTTTCATATTGTTTACATCGCCTGCTAGTACAGACGCCTCCTGGTTTAAGTGATGCGGGACGTTAAGCGCCCCGCGATTGGTTTGGAAACTTGCTTGATTTTAGTTGCTCAAATTTGCAGTTGATTAAAATTCTAGCTCAGCTACCCAATAGCCCACTGGGCAATCCACCCGCCTGCTTCTCCTCTTTCAGAGCCTCGCAATTATCGGCCCAGTCGTAGCCAGCCATCAGGCGTTTATGACGAGATTCAATCATCTTGCGCATGCTCGGATCGGTGAATATATAGGCCTGGTTATCGATAATGGCCTCTAACACTTGCCTGCCAACCGCGTCTGGATGCAGACCACCGGCTAATACATCGGCAATGCTTTCTTTCTCACTGGGGGGAGCTGCACCACCGTATTCGTCCTGCCGATTACGGGTCGAGGAGGCGATATTGGTAGCCACTGCACCGGGACATAACACCGAGATACCCAGGTCGGTTTTACGATTCTCTGCCATCATGGTTTCCATAATGCCAACTACCGCAAATTTGGTAGCGTTGTACGGCCCTGCGCCAGATAAGCCGACCATGCCTGCCATGGATGCCGTGCTAACTACGTGGCCACCTTCGCCGTGGGAATTAATTAAGGGTACAAAAGCCTGAAGGCCATGGACAACGCCCCACAGGTTGACGTCCACGACCCATTCCCAGTTACTCATTCTGCAGGTTTCGCTCTTGCCGAATACGCCGATGCCAGCATTGTTGCTAAGCACATGGACTTTGCCAAAGGTATCGATAGTTTTTTGTGCAGCGGCCAGTACGTCCTCGCGTTTGGTGACATCAAGCACCACGCCCGCAACATCACCGCCTTTGGCTTTGAGATCATCGACTTGTTCCTGCAGCGGCCCAGCTTCTATGTCGGCGAGCATGACCTTCATGCCTGCTTCCGAAAAGGCCCGAGCCATACCCAGGCCCATGCCGCTAGCAGCACCGGTGACGAACGCCACTTTTCCTTTTACATCTTTCATGTTGTTTCCTTTGGTTGTCGTTGTAGTTTATTGAAAAAACTCGCCCCACACTTGTTTTCTTATGGTGGATAGCACTTGATGAATAGCACTTGATGGTCGGTACGGTGCGAATATATCGAGAGAAATGTTCAGGGAGCATAGTACCCCTTTCACCTGAGGTCAAAATGCTGGGCTAACTTACCGTCAATAAAAATGGCTGAGTAGGTGGTGCAGAATATTGTATGTGCGAGAGCGGAGCTATCTACAGGTAAGTCGAGCGTTTGCCCTCTATCAAGTCTTTTTGGGCGGAGAGCTTATCGATGAGGAAATCTCGGCATACCCGCACACGGGCGGTGCTGCGTAGGTCGGCGTGGATCAGCACCCACAAGCCCCAGCCGGTGGGCTCATCTTCCAGATCAAGTCGGGTCAGGGCCGATGATCCAGTATCCGCTACCCAGCATGGTAACCTGGCTATACCCAGGCCTTTATATACCGCTTCCTGCGCGGTAATGAAATCATCGACCCGGAGTGTTATGCGGGCATCCGGAAAATACTTCGCCGCCCAATCGGGTTGTGGATCATTACGCCAAAGAATGAGTTCATGACGTTGCAATCGCCGAGCCTGATACTTTGGTGAAGTGTAAATTCCCCTGCCGAAGTTAGCGATTTTTTTACCCACCAGGTGATCCGGCGGATTATTGGTGCCACGTAGGGCGATATCTGCCTCTCTTGCCCCGAGATCTCTGATTTCCGTGGTGAGTATCAGCTCCAGGTCGATGTCTGGGTAAAGATCGCGGAACTCCTCCAGATGAGGTAGTAACAATCGATCGGCCATGCTATGTAACGCGGTGATGCAAAGTTTGCCCTGTAGCCTGGTGTCACGACCAAATAGTTCACGTTCAACAACCTGGTTCCTTGCTTCGATCTCCAGGGCGTGCTGATAAATATTTTCAGCCGCCTGAGTCATCACATAACCGTTTGGCAGACGTTCGAATAATCGCACGTCATGTTGTTTTTCGTATGCGCTTATGCGCCTGGAAACGGTTGACTGGTTTACCTTTAAGTCAACAGAAGCACCAGAAACCGTGCCATTTCTGGCCACGGCAAGGAAATATCGCAAATCATCCCAATCGCTCATTCATGCATTATTGCATAGATGAGATGCAGATATAGACGATTTACACATATTAGTGGCGAGCGTAGTCTGATTGCCATTCCGGGGTAACAGTTAGATATCGAAATTTAATCCACCCATCACTACCGGAGTAACTCACACATACATCTGAGGATATTGAAATGAACAAATGCAATAACACATGCAATGACGAAGACCAGGCGATTACCAATTATCGCTATAGCGCATTAGGGATCATCGTTTTGACGTACATGCTTTACTCAATCGTTACGGTGTCTTTTGGCTAGGCCTTCTTATTGGTTTAGAACCCGTAATTAGTGGTGCCTCCAGGTGATAGGCTATTGATGGGCTGGTTCCAGGAGAATGGTTAACCAGATGAGACAATTTTATTGAGGACCTTGAGAAGGCCAAGGAAAATAATTTCAAATATTTCCAGGGTGGTCATCTGGGAAGGCTGGGTACGCGAGAGAAGTATGAAGTTGCTCAGGAATACGTCTTAGGCCTGCCAAGCAGTGCCCTAAAAGCCATGTGGGCTACAAAACCGCCTCTTTCTCTAAACCCCAATGCGTCCGGTAACGTGGTTTCCGATCCTTATTATCCTCTTCATGCATATTTTGAAACGGTCAGTGAAACCTGCGCTCAGATTGTCACTGAAAAATGGGTGAGCAGACGGAAGGGCGCAGGATCATTTGCTAAAAGTTACAGTTGGATTGCGGTTCTCCAGTCCAGGACAGATTAGGCCATTACTTTGGCTTACTCTCGATTAGATTTCAAAAAAATCATAACTGTTCGAGAAAATCTATAAGCAGCTTATTAAAAACTGTCGGTTGATCAAGATTGGCCGCATGCCCGGCATCCTCAATGATTACTTTCTGAACGTTGGGAATTTTCCTTTCCATGTAATTCCCCGCACCAAGGAATTCTTCATCCAGGGCACCGACCAGTACCAGTACGGGCACATCGATATTGCCGAGGTTATCGATCATCCTGGAATCCTCGTGGGTCATGATGCCGCGGGCTGAATGGATCAGGCCCCAGACATCAGAATGCCATTCGGCATGCACTTCCTCGCTTTTCGACAGGGCCGATAGACCTTTTCGCTCCAGTGACGACGCGGTGCGCTCGCATCCCTGGTTCCACTTGTCGCGAGCAGTATCGCGGCGAAAGCCGGGACCACTGTTAAGAATGGACATAGCTAATACCCGCTGTGGGTATTTAAGTTGAAACTGGAAGCTCATTACCCCGCCCAGTGAATGACCGCCGATAACTGCTTTATCGATATGACAGTCGTCCAGAATCGCAGCGATATCGTCAACCGTATGCTCAACGGTATATAGCGTCGGGTCCTCCGGGCAGTCACTACGGCCATGGCCACGGAGATCCCAGGTGATAATCCGAAATTTCTGTTTTATTGCCTCGACCTGGCCTGCCCACATTTGCGTTGCCGCGGCATGGCCGTGGGATAGCAGGATAGGCAGGGCATCTTCGGGACCCTGTATATCGTAATAAATATTCACGCCATTGCGATCAATATAAGCCATGGTAGTTGCTTCCGGGTTAATCGATGGTGCCACAAAGCCTGGTCATTTGGTGACAAGGCTTGGTGAGCTAGTTGTGGAAAATACGTTGATAGAAAATTTACGTTGCGATGATTGATCGCCCCGTTACTTCTAGTAGGAATAGACTTTTATCGACCTGACCACTCTGGTGGACGTTTCTCAAAAAACGCTGCCACGCCTTCTTTAGAATCATCGGAGGCCATATTCACCTTCCGAGCCTTTGCGGTTAGCTCCCAGCCCAGAGAGTCATCGGCTGATGCCAAAGCATCGATGGCCTGAAGTGACTGCTGCACGGCTATGGGCGCATTAGCGGTTATTTGTGCGGCCAGAGCCAGCGCGGCCTCCAGGGCGGCACCGGGTTCGCAAAGTTCATTGACCAGGCCTAATCGGTGTCCGTCGGCGGGTGATAATTCAGCGCCGCTGAGCATGACTTGCTTTGCGACGTTGAGCGGCAGCACGCGGCTGGCGCGAAACATTGCCCCGCTGGTGGCGACCAGGCCGCGCTTAACTTCGGGTAGGCCGAAGCGGGCGTTAGTGGCTGCAACGACCATGTCGCAGGCCATCACGACTTCAAAACCGCCACCAAAGGCGACGCCTTCAACCGCCGCGATCAGTGGTTTAGTACGAGTTCGACCGACTACACCATAGATACCGCCGCGTTCAGTAGGCGTGCCTGATGTTGCGGCCATATCGGTACCAGCGCAAAACATATCTGGCCCACCCGTGATAATACCGACCCACAGATCAGCTTCGTCTTCCAGTCGGTTGAGAGCTGCGTCGATGGCCAGGGTCATCTCGCCATCGATGGCATTACGCTTTGCGTGACGGATCATGGTGATGATCAGTACGTGATCCTGAACGTGAACAGTGGCGCGTTGGTCGGTCATATTTTGTCTCCGTGTGTTTTGTACGTTTTGTTACAGGTGAGGATGGCCAGTATTTTGCCATCAAAGCCTATGCAGTAAAGGGTTTTCATAGCTAAGCGATCTGATTCTCAACCAGGGCTTGTTCGGCGCTACGATCCCCGTAATTTATATTTAGTAAGTGGTCTGCCGGAGAATACCGTCGCTTTCCATGGCGGCTACTTCGTCATCATTGTAGGACAGTATTTCGGTGAGAATCTCTTTGTTGTGCTCGCCCAGAAAAGGCGCTTCCAGAGGCAGGGGTTCTGGAAACTCAGAATAACGAAGAGGATTGCCAGGTATTTGGAATTCGCCAAGGATGCGGTCGTTAATGGTTCTTACGGTGCCGCGCTCGACCAAATGCGGATGTTTCATTGCTTCGCCAACGCTCAATACGGGCGCCACAGGCACATGGGCCTCCTGGAGAATAGCGATAGCAGACTCGTCACTTTCCTGTTCCTGCAACCATTGTTCAATAATGGTAATGATTTCATCTTTGGCATTTGAGCGTATTTTCGGATCGGTGAAGCGCTCTTCGGTGAACAGCTCTTCCCGGCCAATTACGCCGCAGAGATTCTCCCAGTGACGCTGTAGGTTAGCGATAATCAAAATATGACCGTCTTTGCCGCGAAAGACACCGGCTGGCACTATCGCATAATGATGTGCACCGCCACGCTTCGGTGTGGTCTTACCCTCGCTCAGGCTGATCGTTTCGACATTCATTTCATGGGAGTGGAAATAGCTATCGAGTAGCGAGATATCGAGGTATTGACCTTTGCCGGTTCGTTCACGGTGTAAGAGTGCGTAACCAATAGCACAGGTCGCGTGTACGCCGGTACCAACATCGCCGAGGGCCAGACCTGGTATTGATGGCGCGCTGTCTGGCTCGCCAATCATGTCGGTGACACCGGCATAGGCCTGGGCGATATAGTCAAAGCCGGGCAGTGACGCCAGGGGGCCGGTCTGACCAAATGATGAAATCGAACACATGATTATTTTAGGGTTTAAGGCTTTTACCGTTTCCCAATCAAGACCAAGACGGGCCACCACACCCGGTGCAAAGTTCTCCAGCAAAACGTCGCACTCTTTAACCAGTTCTTTGAGAATTTGTTTGCCTTTATCGCTCTTAACATCCAGGCAGATACTTTTTTTGCCACGGTTGTGCTGAATATTGAGGCCACTGCGCTTGTCACGGCGGAATTCGCCGAGGCGGGTAGGGTCACCATAGGGGAGCATTTCTACCTTGATGACCTCTGCACCCATTTCCGCCATTAGGCGTGTCACTGTGGGTCCGGCGATATGATGTGTGATATCTAGTACCCGATAACCGTCCAGAATATGTTGAGGTTGCATAATTTAGTCCTTCGATAGTTGTTAGTTTTATAAGTTTAGTTGCCAGGTTTTTATAAACCGCAATGTCTACGCTCGATACCGGAGTGACAAGGTTTTGGTAAGCCGAAGATAAACGCTACGGAAATATTAGAGTTGGAATATACAGCATCAGTGTAAAAACACTGCCCGAGTATATCTAGCGGAACAAATTCAGGCACGGCTTTGAATTTGAACCTCAGCTGGAACCTCCCTTAGCGCTTAGTGTGAGTAATCTATATTGAATAGCCGTTCGTGTTGAACAGTGGAGCGATAGCCAGCTACTATTCGCGCCGACTTCACTTGATACAAAGACCTCGATAAATACACCCTCACAAACAAGGTAACTATGGAAAACTGGCTTCCCTATATACTTCCTCCGATCATCGGCGCATTTATTGGCGCACTCACCAACGATGTCGCCATCCGCATGTTGTTCAGGCCCTACGCGGCCAGGCACATTGGTAAATGGCGGGTGCCCTTTACGCCGGGCTTGATTCCCCGCGAGCGGCATCATATCGCCGAGTCCATCGCCGATACATTTGTGGCTCATGTGTTTAGTAATAATGATGTAGCTGAGTTGTTCCTGACCGACAAGGTAAAGGCGCAACTGAAAATAAAAGTCGATGCTTTGATTGATCAGCTCGGAGGCATGCTTAATGTCAATGACATGATGCTGGGCATGGCGCGAACCATGGCTGGCTCCTACGTGATTGATGAAATCGGCAAAGTCGCCGGTGAGATGGGCGAAGAGAGCGAGACGATCAAGCAGCGCATTCAGGAAAAAATCGACAACCTCGATGTCGAAACTTTAGAGGAGCTGGTAATGGGTTTTTCCCGCAAACAGTTTCGCCATATCACCTGGTTTGGAGCCTTGCTAGGTTTTATGATTGGTGTGGTGCAGGTCTTGTTGTTTCAGTTTTTTCTGTAGTTTTTTGTTTAAACTGTTTTGTCTAAGTAAACGGGCAAGATCCGAATGCCCGGCTTAAAATGCCTCATGCAAAAGATGAATTTATCAAGGAGAGCAAAATGAAAACACGATACTCAAAATATATCGGAATATTGGCTTCTCTCACGTTTCTGATCAGTGTGGCTGTTAGTGTGGCTGGTAGTATGGCAGTGAAGGCCGCTCAAATACCCGATCCAGCTGCATCCCAAAAGGAAGCGATTGATCGAATGCATCACAAACTGCACGAAGGTCAGGCGGCTTTTAAAGAGCAAGAAGCGCAGGCATTAAAAGAACTTAACGAGATGACCATTCGAGAAGATGTCAGGGCCGAAGACCTTAATGCAAAAATTGATGAGTTGATGGCTGCAAAAACGCAAATTATGCGCCTTCGCTATGGTCATCTCGTCGAGATGCGAACCATTCTTAGTGATGAGCAAAAAATCGGCTACGACAAAGCTATATTGAATCGCTCAGAGGTGAAGTGAGCCGGAGGGTTTGCTGCTGTGCGCGCAGCTCGTCAAAGCATTGTACTTAACTGGCGCATGACCCGTCGCTGAGCAGGATCCCAGCTATCGCGCCGATGCAGGCTACCCAGTGTGTCAAACATCACCGTGTCACCCACTTGCCAGTCGTGGCGGTAAATATTCTCTTCGCGGAGCGAGTGTTCGGTCAGCTCTTCAATCAGTTCATCGCTCTCAGCTTTTGGCATACCAATAATAAATTTAATGATTTGCGGGCTGACGTAGAGAATTTCTCGGCCGGTGTCTGGGTGAGTCATTATCAGTGGGTGCTCGGCCTGGGGGAT
>CALLDA010000098.1 GCA_937998635.1 uncultured Pseudomonadales bacterium | reverse complement strand
TGCGGGCCATGATGCGCGCCAGCGTCGGCCTGAATAATTTAAGTATTTTATTACCGATGATTTCAAACACCATGGAGCTGGATAGCGCCATGGTCCTGATCCGCCGCGTTTATAACGAACTGACCCTCGAAGAAGGTTATCAATTTAAATTCCCCGCTATCGGCGCCATGATTGAAGTACCAGCAGCCGTTTATCAGATTCGTGAATTTGCTCGACGGGTCGACTATCTGTCGGTGGGCACCAACGACCTGACCCAGTATTTATTGGCGGTAGATCGCAATAACTCCCAGGTGGCTGAGCTGTATCACACCTTTCACCCCAGCTTGCTTAAAGCCCTACGAATGATAGCCGATGACGCCAAAGCGGCAGGTTGTCCGGTCAGTGTTTGCGGTGAACTGGCGGGCGACCCCATCGGAGCTGCCTTGTTGGTGGGCATGGGCTATAAAACCCTGTCCATGAGTTCTGCCAATTTGTTGAAAGTGAAAGCGGTTATTCGCCAACTTAAACTGACCGAATTAGTTGCTATCGTTGATCACGCCTGTGATCTCGACAATACCTTTGCTGTGCGTGACTACCTGGAGAGCGCCCTGGAAAGACCAGAATTGAGGCAGCTACTGCACCCCGCTGGGGCCCAGGCTCAGCAATAGAGTTATTCGCCTTTCTATCCGCACAATGCCTATCCGCACAACCCCGGATTAAACCGGCTTAATTTAGAGCCTTCAGCTATAGAGGGCCTTCAGCTAAAGAAGGCCTTCAGCGATACAAAAGCCTTCGACTATCGAGCCTCAGCAGAGCCCTCAGCTCTGAGTGCTAAATCTATATTGACGCAAATCGCCTGCCGCCTTGCCACGCAGAAAAGTCTGCTCGGCAAACTCCACTTCGCCCTCATTATCAATCAGCAACACCGTGGTACATCGCGTTCCGTAAGTGTGGGAGACAATAAAAGGGGGTGACAGGGTGCGCTCCATCTCAAGCCCAACCCCGGTGTCCGGCAAGCGCCCATCGGGAAAACATTCCCGCGACGCCAGCACAGCCACCAGATCCTGGCTGCGCAGGGTGTCTGCTTCAATGGCACGGTGTAATCTTTCTCTGGCTAATTCGGCTTTTGGCCAGGGTGTATCGAGGAGGTCATTACTCAATGTATACACCCCCGGCCTAAGATTCAGGTTTGAATCATTAAGATTATTACAGTAGGCCAGTTCATCAACTGTGCCAGCCAGCAGATTAAAGCCACTATAACGATCCGCTTTAGCGCCCACCTCGGCAAAATATTGGCCCACATCGGGAGCGTCTTCATATAAATAGTGAGTGGGTAATTCGCCTCTCGACAAATCAGCCGTCGGGGCACCGCCGCGAAAATTTGTCACCGTCGCCCAACGTCCGGCACGATTAACACCAAACCAGGTACCCCCGGCTTCGAGATCACGACCGGCAAGCAAGTTGGGATGATCTGACCAAAACGCCGCCTCCGCCGATGCACGGTCGTAAGACTCATCCCGATTGGCAACGACAATCAAGGGGTATTTTGGATGGCTCTGAAAAGCCAGGGTGACAAGACACATAGTATTTTAAGCCGGAAAAAACGGGACATTAAGAAGATAAGGTTTATCGAATAATTGCTGATCGCTTATACACCGACCCGCCCCTTAAAAACACAGCGCGGTAAATTGGGAGAAAACCCTCAATACCGTAACACTGGCAAAAACACTGTCGGCCGCTACCCTTCTTCCTCTTCCTCAGTGGTCGTAATGTATTGCTCAGCACTGAGTAAGCTGTCTATTTCAGACGGATCAGACATGCGCATTTTAAAAAACCAGCCGTCGCCATAAGGTGATTCATTGATGGTGCCAGGCTCATCTTCGAGTTCTTCGTTGATGGCGATCACCTCACCGGATACTGGCGCGTAAATATCGGATGCTGCCTTTACTGACTCCACCGCCCCGGCCTCGTCCTGAGCGGACAACTGATCGCCGACCTCTGGCAGCTCCACATACACCACGTCGCCCAGACTTTCCTGGGCATAGTCAGTGATGCCAATGGTAATCACGTCATCGGCATCCTGACGAAGCCACTCGTGAGTCTCAGCATATTTTAGATCAGCGGGTGTTTCGACCATCTTTTGTCTCCCTTAATTTTCCATCACCTTAGTTAATCGTTATCTTACCGTTGCGCACAAAGCCTGGCGCCACAAAGCGAACGGCTTTGCGTTTACCGCGAATTTCAACCTCAGCTTTGTCACCTGCGCTGACAGCAATACGAGCGAGGCCGACAGAATACCCCAGCGTCGGGGAAAAGCTACCGCTAGTTACAATGCCTATTTCTGTCCCTGTTTGAGCATCGGGGCTTTCAATACCCTCGCAATAGATACTTTGTTGGGCCCGCAAAACACCACGCTCGGTCATCAGCACACCGACCAGTTTATCAGGCACCCCCCGCTCTCGTTGCCGCGCAACAGCCGCTCGACCAACAAAATTTCTATCTTCCGGTTGCCAGGCGATAGTCCACGCTAGATTCGCCTCTAAGGGTGAAGTCTGCTCATCCATTTCATGGCCATACAGATTCAATCCTGCCTCAAGTCGCAGGGTATCCCTGGCACCGAGCCCTGCGGGAGCCACACCGGCCTCATGAAGTTGCCACCAAAAGGCTTCTGCCTGGTTCGCTGGCAGTATCACTTCGAGACCGTCCTCGCCGGTGTATCCAGTGCGGGCATAATGCCACTGATCAAGGACGACGCCACCAAACCGGGGCAGTTGGGCAATCAACAAACTGTCGTCTTCACTTTGATGCCCGCGCAGTACAGTCTGCACTTTTGCAATGGCTTCGGGCCCCTGAATGGCCAGCATAGCCATATCGCTTCGTTCGCTAACGCTCACATCAAAGCCGCCAGCTTGAGCCTCCATCCAGGCGAGATCCTTGACCCGCGTCGTGCAGTTAAGCACCAGGCGAAAACCCTTATCGATCACATAAACCATTAAGTCATCGATAACACCACCCGCTTCATTGAGCATAAGGCTGTAAAGCGCCTGGCGATCACCGGATAATTTATCGACATCATTGGCCAGCAGGTAGTGCAGATAGGCTCGCGCCCCTGAGCCAAACACATCAACGATGGTCATATGGCTAACATCAAACATCCCACACTGGCGGCGAACACTATGGTGTTCGGCGATCTGAGAACCGTAGTGGAGGGGCATTTCCCAGCCACCAAAGTCGACTAATTTAGCGCCAAGCTTTTGATGGGCGAGATAAAGCGGGGTGCGAAAAAGCATAACAACACCGAAATTTTCAGATCAGCATTCTAAACTGAGCGTCCTACTCGGTCGAGTAAGCGATGAGAAATAGACCAGGTCAGCGCCAGAGAATAGAAGCACTATTGAACCGGGAGCAAACATTAGTCAAGGTTTCCGACCACCACAGCTGTTCATCATCTCTACAAGCAGACTAAGGACGACTAATTACCTTCACCACTTTCTAGTCAACAGCGCGAGCACAAAAACGGATTCAAAAAAAAGGGCCTGGATGAAACTCTTGTAATATTACGCACAATCTGGCCAGGCTAACAAACAGTTTTAACCCAGACCCATCGCCTGCTTAATCAGCCGATTTTTTAAGGGCCCGAGGGCATCCAGCTGGTTCATACCCAGATTGCGTAAAAACCTTAAGGGTAGTTCTTCTCGCTCAAACAGGCGCTTAAAGCCTTCCATGGCCGCCATGACAGCGAGGTTTTGGGGTTTTCGACGGCGTTGGTAGCGCTGCAATATCTCAAGAGCACCGATATCCAGACCACTGTCCACACACTTTGCCAGCTCTTCGCTTAGCACTCTGACATCACTCAAACCGAGGTTTACCCCCTGACCGGCAAGGGGGTGGATGGCGTGGGCGGCGTCACCTATCAAGGCAACGCGCGGCTGCACGTAATCGATGGCGTGGCACTGGCGTAGCGGGAAGCTTTGTCTCGCCGAAACCAGTTCCAGGTTGCCCATATATGCTTCGCTGGCCCGGCTTAGTGCATGGCAAAAATCCTGCTCGCTCATAGCCATCAACTGATCACTGCGTTCATGGCGCTGGGACCAGACAATGGAAACATAGTGACTATCGCCATCCTTGCTTTGCAGGGGTAAGAACGCTAAAGGACCGTCCTGGGCAAACCACTGCAGGGCAACATATTGATGGCTGCTTTCACCTCGCAAAGTAGCCACGATGGCCTGGTGACCATAGTCCCACTGGCGGGTTTTGAATCCGCAGATTTCTCTGAGTTTTGACTGTGCGCCATCGGCTGCGACCAGCAGCGTCGTCGATATAACCTTATTTTCAAGGCCTAGTACCAGGTGATCGTCTTTGCTCGGTTGGGTATGTTCCCCAGCTCGAGTCTCGCTTTGAGAGCGAGACAGGGAGTTGATCTGCTCAGGGCAAAGCAGATCAATATTGGCTTGCTCATCGATAGCCTCGCGCAGCACATCTAAAACTAGCCAGTTCTCGACAATATGACCAAGGTTGTCTTGCTGAATATCCGCGCTATCGAATGCGATAAAACCGGTGCCTTCGCTATCACGAACTTGCATACGGGTGTAGGCACAGGCTCTTGTGGCAACGATCTGACCCCAGACTCCCAATTTGATAAGCAGTTGCCGAGACGATTCGTTTAATGCCACCACTCGGGAGTCGAAGGCTGCATCAGCATCGGAAGCACTGGCCAGTTTTGAGTCAGCTGCCCTGGGTTCAACCAGAGCCACGCGCAGTTCTTGTTGGTCATTGAGTCTGGCCAGGGACAGTGCCAGGGCGGCACCGACAATACCCGCGCCGCCCACCACGACATCGTAATGTTGCTCAGCCATTGATGTGTGCCTCGCGAGCTGTCAGTCCTGCACCGAACTGGGCAACAGCGCCTCTTAAACCCGGCGCTAGCTCAAGACCTAACAAGCCGATATTTCTGGCGGCAGACAATAGAGGATTGGTGCTCGAAAACAACGCGGGTAGGACATCACTAAACGCCACCACTTGCTTTTGATCTGTGGCGCGATTGCGCTCATACAACTGCAAAGTAGCTAGATCGCCGAGATGTCCGCCGCTGGCATGAGCTGCGGTTAACACCTCGCAAAGCCCCGCAATATCCCTCAAGGTGAGATTAAAACTCTGGCCCGCGACCGGATGCAGGCTATGGGCTGCAGTGCCCATCAGTACAAGATGACTACGCACCTGTTCGCTGGCAAGGGTCAAAGATAAGGGCACGAGATGGCGGTGGGCGACTGCCTTAATTTGCCCGGCTCGATCACCAAAGCAGGTCTGTAGTTTGTCTATAAAACTTTCTTCCTCAGCGCTTAACAGTTGCTGGGCCTGTTCCGGTGTCAGGGTCCAAACCAGTGACGCTTTCGGCAATTCGTTTTCTTCGGGCAAGGGCAGTAAGGCTATCGGGCCATCGCTGGTAAACCGTTCATAGGCAATACCTCGGTGGCCATCGCTTAGTGTCAGTTCGGCGGTGAGCGCGACCCGGCCGTAATCTTTGCGCTCAAATTGAATACCAAGGTTTCGAGCTTGCTCCGGCTCTTCCCCATTGGCCAATACGGCAAGCTGGGTAAAGATCGATACATCCCCTAGTCGCAGGGCCACACCTTCGGCTTTGGGTTTCAATGTTATTTCTGGTAGAGGCTTTGCTGGTAGGGGGGCAGGGTAGGTGATTCTCTGAATATTGACCTGCCTGGCTACAGCTCCTGACACCAGGGCCGCCAGCTTTGCTGCATCAATCACGTACCCGTAAGCATCAAGCCCCTGCTCATTAGCGACGAGCTGACTGTGGCCCGGATGACCACGGTCAGAGACCTGGATCTCGGTAATGGCGGCACATTGGCCTTCAATATCCGGCCATAAACCTGTGTTCTGAAAAAGTCGGTGGCTGCTTTCTGCCAGAGCGATTTGACGATGAAGATAACCCGGCTCCACGCGGCCAGTCACTGAATGATTAGCGGTGTCGGCGGATTCCAGTAAAAGGATCGTCC
>CALLDA010000097.1 GCA_937998635.1 uncultured Pseudomonadales bacterium | reverse complement strand
TATTTAAAATAGGCATTAATAATATTACTGTCGCCAGCGACAAAACCTGAGCGTAAACCGGGGAAATTGGAACGTTTCGACAGGCTATGAAAAACAATGCAGCGTTCGAAGCCAGTTCGGCCTTCTGCAGCAGCAACTTGCAGCAGGCCTGCAGGCGGCTTGTTCTCATCCCTGTAGAGTTCACTGTAACATTCATCGGCTGCGACGATGAAGTTATAGCGATCAGCAAGCTCAAGAACCTTTCTATATATGTCAATGGGAATGACACTACCGGTTGGATTGTCCGGTGAGCAGAGGATCAGCAGCTGGGTGTCCTGCCAGACTGATTCAGGTACCTTGTCCAGTTGCGGCAGCCAGTTGTTTGTCTCGGTGTTATTAAGGAAATAGGGTGAAGCCCCTGCCATGATGGTTGCCCCTTCGTAGATCTGATAAAAGGGGTTGGGCATAAGCACGACAGCCTGGGCACCCTGCCTGGGTTCTCCTGGCTTAATAACAGTTTGAGCAAAAGCAAACAGTGCTTCTCGGGTGCCGTTGACAGGTAAGACCTGAGTTTCAGGGTTGGGATCTGAGCTGAGTTTAAAGCGCCGCCCTAGCCACTGAGCAATGGCCTCGCGCAGCTCAGGAATACCTTTAGTGGCAGGGTAAAGCGATAGCCCGGATAGCTGGTCAACCAGCGCTTGCCGCACAAATTCAGGTGCGGGATGCTTTGGTTCACCGACGGAAAGGTCGATATGGTTCAGTCCCTGGGCTGGGCTAAGTTCACTCTTGAGGGCGCGCAATTTTTCAAAGGGGTAGGGCTGCAAATGTTGCAGATCGGGATTCATAGGTGGCTCGTCAAAAACATTTTGTGGATTCGGTTTTTCTGCTAGTGCAGCACTCAGGCACGAGAATTAATTAGCTCCAGTGGTGCGCCGGATGAAGTGTCATCCAGGTTGCGGCTGTCCAGCTCCCGGCAGATCGTTGCTTCTATTTCCCGACACAGAGCCGGGTCGCTAATGGGTTTGTCCTCGGTGTCGGTAATATAAAACACATCTTCCACACGCTCGCCCAGTGTGGCTATTTTTGCACTGTGCAAATGCAGTTTGAAGTGCATAAAAATCTGTCCTAGCTGCGCCAGCAGGCCGGGGCGATCCGGGGTGATAACCTCCAGATAAGAGGTATTTTCTGTCATCGTATTATCAATGCGCGCCGAGCTTCCGATAGTCATTTGTTTGAGCTGGCGCGGGGTGCGGCGTTGCACCTCAAAGACTTCATTAGAAGGTGCCTGCAGGGTTTTAACCAGGGCGCTATGGACCTTGCCTTGTCGCTCGGGCTTGTCGGCAAAGGGTTTGCCTTGCTCATCGAGCACATAAAAAATATCAAAGGTGTGGCGGTGTCGGCTGTCGGTGTAGAGCTGGGCATCGACAATATTGATATGTAAGCTATCGAGGCAGGCAGCGGTGATAGGGAAGACGTTACTCAAGCCTTTGGTGTGAATAAAAATGCGTGTTGCGCTGGTATCTTCGACACCGGCATCTTCAATATATACGATTGGCCCGGTGTAGTCCCCAGCGGCATGTATTTTTTCGGTAATACGAGCGATGACCGAGGCGCTTTCACGCAGGAACAGCTCATCATCCAGGTCACCCCAGAGGGCCTTGCTCGCGGACTCTGGTATGCCGTTCGCCGT
This sequence comes from uncultured Pseudomonadales bacterium, assembly GCA_937998635.1. Taxonomy (GTDB): domain Bacteria; phylum Pseudomonadota; class Gammaproteobacteria; order Pseudomonadales; family Porticoccaceae; genus HB2-32-21. The sequence continues at coordinate 4,098 of CALLDA010000097.1, read as the reverse complement.
TAGCAAGGCCAGTGTTTCTTCCCGGGTGTTATTGATCCACTCCTGTCTATCGGCGGGATTTTCAAGACCTCTTTTAAGCGCCTCTCGGGTTGAGAAATATAACTGGCGCATCAGGGAGCCTTTCCAGCTGGTCCACAATGTTGGATTGGTGGCGGTAATGTCAGCGATGGTGAGGGTGAACAAATAATCGAGGTGCAGCTGGTTACCCACTAACTGGGCAAATTTGTAGATGATATCGGGGTCAGAAATGTCTTCCCGCTGGGAAATACTCGACATCAGCAGGTGATGCTCGACCAGCCATTTGAGCAGGCGAATTTCCTGGGCGGTAAAGCCGTGCTTGAGCGCGAACTGCTCTACATCGGCGGAGCCCAGTTTGGAATGATCGCCGCCGCGACCCTTGGCAATGTCGTGGTAGAGACCGGCGACCAGCAATATTTCTGGTTTCGGTAAGTTTTTGAATACGTGGGAGGCGACTGGAAAAGTCTGTGCCAATTCAGGATTGCCCAGGCGACGCATATTACGCACCACCTGAATAGTATGGGCATCAACCGGATAAATATGGAATAGATCGTGCTGCATCTGACCAATAATAAGATCGAATTCCGGCAGGTATTTGCCGAGGATGCCGTAGCGGGTCATGCGTTGCAGTTGTGTGGAGAGCTTGCCCTGGCAGCGCAGTAAACGCGTAAACAGCGCGCGGTTAGTTTCATTTTGACGAAATGCTTCGTCAATGCGATGGCGATTTTCCCGAATCTGGCGAATGGTTTTTGAGCTTGCGCCTTCTATAGCCGGGTTTTCGCCGAGTAAGACAAAAACCTCCAGCAGGGCTGAAGGCTGTTCGCTAAATAGAGTGTCACTGATGGCCTCAATATGGTCATCGCGAATCTGGAAGCGCTCGTTAATGTTTTCCGCTTTAACATGGCTATCCTCATTGAGGATGACTTCATCAAGATACTGCAATAGCACGTCGTTCTGCTCGTGCATGGCGAGTACGACGCGGTAATAACGCTGCATAAATTGTTCGACAGCCATATGCCTGTCGTCGTCTTTGTAGCCAAACATCTCAGCTAATTTGCGTTGATATTCAAACAGCAGGCGTTCTTCCGGGCGTTTGGCGATTACGTGCAGGCCATAGCGTACTCGCCAGAGAAAGTCTTCACCCTGGCGGATCAACTGGTATTCTTCCTCGGATAAAAAATCGCAAGCAATCAGTTGCTCAAGATTGTTGACCCCATAGTGGCGCTTGGCGATCCAGCTAATACTCTGAATATCACGCATCCCGCCTGGGGCTTCTTTTATATTCGGTTCGAGATTGTATTCGGTGTTGCCGTGTTTCTCATGGCGATCATCCTGTTCGCTGCGCTTGGCCTCAAAAAACGCTTTCGAGCGCCATATTTTTGCCGGGCCAGTGCGGGTCAGCATTTTGGCCATGATGTCTTCATTACCGATCAGCAAGCGGCTTTCCAGCAAGTTTGTGGCAACGGTGATATCCGCTTTCGCCTCTTGCACACAGTGTTTTATCGAGCGCACGCTATGACCGATCTTTAAGTGGATATCCCACAAAAATGTTAAAAATTCGCTGATGCTTTTCTGATAACGGCCGTGATTATCCCGTTTGGTCAGGAGTAATAAATCTACATCTGACTGGGGGTGTAACTCCATACGACCGTAACCACCCACGGCGACCAGGCTTATATTGTTATCCCACTCGAATTGATTCCATGCGTGGATGAGGATGCGATCTGTAAATATTGCCCGCTCAGTGATCAGTGGACGAATCTGCTCACCTTCTTCAAAGCGCCTGTTTAGATGGCGGTCTACAGCACTAATCGCATCGGAGAAAACCGTCAGGGGTTCCTGGCTTTCGAGGTCAGCTAAAAACTGCTGTTCCCTGAAAAATAACAATGGTGATGTTGCTGTAGTCATTGGCTGCTTATCAGTATGCCCAGTATTGGCGGGTGGGGGAGGGACGTGGCTTTATGTGTCGGGTATTTAAAAAGGCAGGGACTCCTCATTTCGGGTCGTCAACACTTCAACACCGTCACTGGTGACGCACAGGGTGTGCTCCCACTGGGCAGACAAACGGCCATCGCGGGTTTCCACCGTCCAGCCATCCTTTTTAAGTTTAGTGTGTTGCTTGCCCGCGTTGACCATGGGTTCGATGGTAAAAGTCATACCCTCTTCCAGCACCAGGCCGGTACCCGGTTTGCCGTAATGCAAGACCTGAGGGTCTTCATGGAACTCAGTGCCAATGCCATGGCCGCAGTATTCTCTGACCACTGAATAGTGATTGCCCTCGGCATGCACCTGAATGATGTGACCGATATCGCCAAGGCGAACACCGGGTTTAACAATGGCAATGGCTTTGTACAAACATTCCTGGGCCACTTTTGATAGCCGTCTTGCATGATCGGGCGCTTTGCCCAGGCAGAACATCTTGCTGGTATCGCCGTAATAGCCATCTTTGATAACGGTGATATCAAGGTTGACGATATCACTACTTTTCAAAATTTTGTTTGCACTGGGAATGCCGTGGCAGATCACGTGATTCACGGATGCACAGATGGTTTTTGGGAAACCTCGGTAGTTTAAGCAGGCCGGAATGGCTTTTTGTACATCGACCATATAGTCGTGGCATATTGTGTCCAGCTCCAGGGTACTGATCCCCGGCTGAACATAAGGCTCAATCATTTCCAGCACTTCAGCCGCCAGCCGTCCAGCGATGCGCATTTTGGCAATTTCTTCCGGGGATTTGATCGTTACTGGCATAGCTGCTGAGTTTGAAAATTAACGGGCCGACATTGTAACCAATTCGTGCTCGCGACGTTATCTAGCCAGCACAGAAATAATTTGTCCCGATGGTCTAAGCTGTGAAGGTGGGAAAGAACGCACAACAGCGAGTCACTTTCCCGAAGTGGAAGTATTAATACTTACGAATAGGTCGTTTTTATAGGCCAGGTGGATTTTAGGTAATTGTAGAGAGGTGACAAAAATGAAAATAGGTCTACAGGGGGTTTTTGCGGGTCCAGCAGCCGGGGCCGAACATATGACGAAAACTGCAAAGATGGTTGAAGATGTCGGTTTCCATTCGTTCTGGATGCCCGAGCACGTCTTGTTATTTGAAGATTACGATTCACCTTATCCCTACTCCGATAACGGCAAGGTGCCACTTGATCCCCGCAATGTGCCGCTGGAACCTTTTACAGCTCTGGCATTTCTGGCGGCACAAACCAGTCGGATTCGTCTGGGTACGGGTATTACTATCTTGCCTCAACGCAACCCAGTGTATTTCGCCAAACAGGCGGCGGATGTCGATGCTATGTCCGGCGGTCGGCTGGATATCGGCATAGGTGTTGGCTGGCTGGCCGAGGAGTTTGCCGCGTTGGGCGTGCCTTTTGAACGTCGTGGGGCACGGGCTGCAGATTACCTGCAAGTCTGCAAAACCCTGTGGTGTGATGATGTCTCCAGTTACGATGGCGAGTTTTATACCTTGCCCACCTGTGTGCAGGGGCCAAAGCCGGTGCAAAAACCTCATCCACCGCTGTGGTTCGGTGGTGAAAGCACGCCAGCGTTGCGTCGTGTGGCCCGTTTTGGTCAGGGTTGGTATGGCGTTAAATTGTTGCCTGAGGATGTTCCCGCTCATCTGAAGAAACTGAGCGAATTATTAGATACCGAAGGGCGCAAACTGGATGAAATTGAAATTGCAGTGTCGCCCTACGGGACTCGCTGCGACCTCGATATGCTGAAACGTTACCGCGACGTGGGTGTCGATCAGGTGATTGTCTTTGCGCTCAACGCTGAGCCGGATCCGCTTTACAGTGAAATAGAGCGTTTTGCGGAAGAGCTGATTGGGCCGGGTGCCGCAGTTTGAATGAGTGATCAGCAGCAATAAGAGGGTTATGGGTTTTAATCTCCGAAGGTTATATTCCCCGCCGCATCTTAATACCCGGTCGGCTTGCGGCAGGGTATTAAGATGGATAGCTTGTGGGCTTATAGATAGCTATGACCCAAGCGATGGAATAGATATATGAGCTTTTAAGTGTTCAGCAATGCTTGAAAGCTCAATTGGCTAATGAGGGCGTTAAGGAGAGCCCGCAC
>CALLDA010000096.1 GCA_937998635.1 uncultured Pseudomonadales bacterium | reverse complement strand
CGGGCTTGCTCAACCTGGCTGAAGAGCTGGGTAATGTATCCAAAGCATGCAAAATTATGGGTGTCTCTCGCGATACGTTTTATCGTTATCAGAAAATCAAGGGGTCGGACTCGTTGATCTGGGGAATTAAGGACAGGTTTTCCGACCAAGCACATCCTTGCTATATCCCCCGTCGATTCACCCTGCCATGACAATATACTGAACTGTGCCACCCACCTGTATATGTTCACCAGCACGCACAGCCCCCCCAGCCCATTGACTGTAGTTACAATGTAGTTACACTTACTAGATGACTCATCTGCGTTTTGAATGGGATTCCAGCAAAGAAACCTCAAATATGAGGAAGCACGGGATATCGTTTGACGAAGCCAAAACGGTGTTTACAGATGAGTTGGCGCGTCTGATTGCAGATCCAGACCACTCCAAGAATGAGGATCGATTCATATTGCTTGGCACCAGCATTCATTCCCGTCTATTAATTGTTTGCCACTGCGTCAGAGAAAATGACTTCATTCGAATTATATCCGCTCGAAAAGCAGACAAGCGAGAGCGAGCGGTTTACGAGGGCCCCAAAAATGCGTGACCACTATGATTTCTCGAAATCCAAACCTAACCCTTACGCCAAAAGGCTTAAGAAGCAGGTAACCATCAGACTTGATGAAGATACTATCGCGTATTTTAAAGGCTTGGCAGAAGATAAGGGTGTACCTTACCAGAGCCTAATTAATCTTTATCTACGCGACTGCGCGCAGTCTCATAAAGATTTAACGATGAAATGGCAGTAAGCAACTGTTAACAATCATAGCAAGGCAACACCGAAAATCGGCGCGCCTTCTGTGGGCGTCAAACTCCTTCACCCTCGCAATTCGCCAGGCAGCGAAAAACTAATATTTTCCACCACGCCATCCAGCTCGCCAACTAACACTGCGCCCTGCCTGAGCAGATACTGCACCAGTTCGGAGACCAGCACTTCTGGCGCTGAAGCACCTGCGGTAATGCCAATGCTTAAGCCTTCCTTGAACCAGGCCAATTGAATATCTTCGTGGCTATCGATGAGATAAGCGCTGGCACCACAGCGTTCTGCCAGTTCCCTAAGTCGATTTGAGTTAGAACTGCTAGGCGAACCCACGACCAGCACTACGTCGCATTCGAGGGCCAGTTGCTTAACGGCATCCTGCCGGTTTTGCGTGGCATAGCAAATATCGTCCTTGCGTGGGCCCTCGATATCGGGAAAACGCTTTCTGAGCGCATGAATAATTTCGGCGGTATCATCGGTAGACAGGGTCGTCTGGGTCACATAGCCAAGCTTACGAGAATTATGAACCTGTAAAGAATCAACATCGTTTACATTCTCAACCAGGTAGATTTGGCCACCCTGAGCACTATCATACTGGCCCATCGTGCCCTCCACTTCGGGATGCCCGTTATGCCCGATCAGGACACAGTCGGCGCCAGCGCCGGCAAGCTTCTCCACTTCCATATGGACTTTGGTCACCAGCGGGCAAGTGGCATCAAAGACTTTTAAACCGCGTTCCTCGGCCTCTGCACGTACCGACTGGGGAACGCCGTGGGCACTAAAAATAAGCACCACATCATTGGGCACTTCAGATAGTTCTTCGACAAATACCGCGCCACGCTCGCGCAAACTGTCAACGACAAATTTGTTATGGACAACTTCGTGGCGCACATAGATAGGCGCGCCGAATAAATCCAGCGCCCGATTGACGATATCAATGGCACGATCAACACCCGCGCAAAAGCCACGGGGGTTCGCCAGGCGAACTTCCATCAGGCTTCTAGCCCCTTAGTCTCTGAAGCAGGCGCCTGAACATCAATTACTTGCACCTCAATTATTTGTACCTTAAAAAGAATCGCTTTGCCCGCTAGAGGATGATTAAAATCAACAATCACTTCGTCATCATTTAATGACGAAATAACACCCGGTAATTCGCCTTTTGCAGCGTCGGCGAAAGATACCACCAGACCGACACTAAGTGCCATGTCGGGAGCAAACTGTTTGCGCTTTATCGTCTGCAGGTTACTAGGATTATGCTGTCCAAAACCGTGTTCGGGCGTGATCAGAAAACTATTTTCCTGACCAACGCTCATTCCAATCAATACGTCTTCGAAGCCTGACAGCAGACTGCCATCACCCATGGTAAACGTTGCTGGTGAGCCCTCGAAGTTGGAATCAATAATGGCGCCGTCTTCAAGGGCCACTGAGAAGTGCAGGGTCACCTGGCTATTTCTTGTAATTTCACTGCTGTCAGTTTTTGTCGATAATTCATTCATATTTAGCAGAATTTTTTGTTAGCGCTTTATATAGCACTATTTAGGAGGATCTTCAGAAAGTTCTTTAGAAAAGAAGGAGGTCAAAATCAAAATAAACGCGCCGACACAAATGGCGGAATCGGCAATATTAAAAGCGGGCCAGTAATAGTGTTGATAATGAACCTGAATAAAATCGACGACGTATCCGAGCATCAAGCGATCATATAGATTACCGATCGCACCACCCAGAACCAACGATAATGCCAGGCCTTGCCAGGGTTGTGACTTCGGTGTTCGGTACAACCAATAAACAAGATAAGCACTGACCGCTGCGGCCACGGTACAGAAAAAACCATTCTGCCACCCGCCTGCATCACTTAAAAAACTGAAGGCCGCGCCAGTATTGTGCAGCAGCGTCCAGTTAAAAAATGGCGTCACGACGATTTGCTCGCCGTAGGTCATGGCTTCGGTCGCCATCGCTTTGGTGTATTGATCCAGCACCACCAGCACAAGCGCCAGGCCGTACCAGGCCATAACTCGGGAAGCTGAACCACGGGGGACTGTGACCCGAGAAGCTGAGGCCTTATTTGCGCCTCTATTTATTCCTTCTCTCTTATCAGGCAAAACGACGCAACTCGCCTTTACCCGCGACGTTATCAATACAGCGGCCACACAGCTCTGGATGCTCGGCACTGGCACCGACATCTTCTCGATGATGCCAGCAACGCACGCATTTATCGGCTGCCGATATACGAATATCCAGCCTCAAGCCAGGCAGGCTAGTCTCTATGCCTGAACCCTCAGAACCAGGCTCCTGACTCACCACATCCGCGGACGACGTAATGGTCACAAAGCGTAATTCATCACCCATTTTTTCTAGCACCTGGGCAATATCTGACGACGCATACAAAGTAATATCGGCGTCCAGGGCACCCTTAACCAGATTATTACGGCGGGCATCTTCCAGCGCCTTGTTGACCGCTTCCTTGACTGCGAAAATAGTCTGCCAATCGTCGCTGCTGATTGCATCGTTACCACTGTCTGCTGGCAGTTCATACCATTCAGCGATATGAACCGAGTCGCTGCGCTGGCCCGGCATCACCACCCAAATTTCTTCAGCGGTAAAACTCAGAATAGGCGCTATCCAACGCACTAGTGCTTCAGCGATATGAAATAAGGCACTTTGTGCCGAACGCCTGCCGAGGCTATCGGCCTGACAGGTATATTGCCGATCTTTAATGATATCCAGGTAAAAACCACCCAGGTCACCAGCGCAAAAGTTGTGCAGAGTTTGGTAGATATGATGGAAATTATAAACCTGGTAAGCAGTGGTGATTTCTTCCTGAAGCTGTGCAGTGCGGGCCAATATCCAGCGGTCTAGAGATAACATCTGGTCAACCGGCACGAGGTGCTCGCCCGGATCAAAACCCTCCAGATTAGCCAGTAAGAAGCGCACGGTGTTGCGTATCCGCCGGTAGGAGTCGGCGGTACGCTTCAAAATCTCGTCGGATACCGTCATCTCGCCGCTAAAGTCTGTGGATGCCACCCACAGGCGCAGCACGTCCGCACCCAGGTCATTAATGACTTTTTGGGGTGCTACGACATTGCCAAGGGATTTGGACATCTTGCGACCCTCGGCATCGACAGTAAAACCATGGGTCAGTACCGCTTTGTAAGGCGCTGTGCCATTCATTGCAATGGCCGATTTTAGAGAGGATTGAAACCAGCCCCGGTGTTGATCCGAACCGTCCAGGTAAAGATCTGCGTGATAAGTCAGATAATCACGGCGACGTAGCACCGCTTCATGACTGACACCGGAATCGAACCAGACATCCAGGGTAT
>CALLDA010000095.1 GCA_937998635.1 uncultured Pseudomonadales bacterium | reverse complement strand
TACCAAAGTATTGCAGGGGCTCCTGATCACCGTAGTCATAACGCGCGCTCAAGACCAGGTCGTCACTAAGCTCCCAACGCAAAGCCAGCGAGAACATATCTGCATCGCTTTCACCATTTTTAACCCAATTATCGGATTGGCTATTACTGTAATTAAGCCGGTAGGCCAGTGTGTCAGTGAGCCCACCGGTAAGATCAAGTCCTACAAAAGTCGTATCGTCCTCGCCCATGGTCAGCCTGAAGTTTCCACCGTGTTCCTGTTCCGGCCTTTTGGGAATCACATTAATCGCGCCACCAATGCCGCCCTCGCCGTACAATACCGAGGAGGGGCCTTTCAATATCTCGATACGCTCAACGCCCCAGGTATCAAAAGGGAAAGTCAGGGTGCTCGCAGCGGTATAGTAATTGGTGCCATCAAACAGCTTGGTAACCGCGCCTTGTCCCCGGAAACCCCGAGCGGCTATACTCTGACCACCGTTGCCAGGATTGGCTTCATTGCTAAAACCAGCACTGCGCGTGACGGCCTCCAGTACGCTGGTATCAAGGCGCTCACGGATACGATCTCCGTTGATAATCTCGACACTGGCGGGGGTTTCCATCACTGTCAGACCGAGGCGACTAGCGGTCGCGCTCGGTAAGTTTAATTCCTCACCGACAATGAGTATTTCTTCTGCAATGCCCGACTTGTCGTTTTCAAGCACTTCCGCCGTCACCGGGCCTGTGCAGGCAATAATCCCTAGCAGAGCGATGCCGCCCTTGTTAAAAAAATTCCTTTTATTTTTGATTTCGCCAGGAAAGTTACTCCGAAAAACAGCTTTTTCATTTAACCTTTTGAATACTGCGTGCATGGACTATCTACCTCCAAAGATGATAAAAAGCCGCCGATCATCCTTAAAAAGCCGACACGAATCTAGCTTAATTTGCTCTAATGTTAGAACAAAAATATTTATATAGTTATAAAGGTTAATCTGCAAGACTATGTATTGTCCTGCTCACCATCGCCGACAAATAATACTTCAATCATCTTACCTTGATCTACTGTCAGGCACACCGAGATAGCTGACGGGCATTTACGACCACTCAATATTGAGCGCCTGTTATCGATACGTCGTAAAGGTAATCTGGAAAAGCTCTTCGCCCTGATGACTAAAAGTCAGTACCCAGTCCCCTTCGACCAGCTCATAGTCCTCATCCAGGGTGTAGGTAAACGAAGCCTCAGGAAACAAACCCATGCCAAGCTGGGCTGGAATGGCCCCGCCTTGTTCTTGCAGCACCTCCCCAGACGGCAAGGTCATGGGTGGGTGGGTCATGGTGACCTGAATCGATTTGGTTTCTGCGGGCAACTTGAACATCATTAACTGGACATGAAAACCGTGATTTTTTTTAAGGGGAATACGGTTGGTTTCCTCAACATTTGTCAGTGTAGTGTTGATCCAGCTGCTGCCTGTATCGCTGTTTGGATCATCGACCATCTCCCCACCCGTGCGCTGAACATGGGCATGGGAATGACTTACCCCCTCTGCCGCTCTAAGATAATCGAGCGCTGAGTGAGTATTTGCAGCGGCGAGGAGTAAAGCGAGGGCTAGCGTGATGGTCTTTAGTTTCATATTACTTCCTGGAAATCTAAATCGAATAAATCATTAACCGGGTTATAGGCTATTTAAAAATAGATGAGCCCGTTAACTTTAATAATAGCTGAATCAGCTAACTGGCCGAAGCCCGCTTCTTCCGTCTTATCGACAAAACAAACAGCACAATACCAGAAAGTATTGTGCTTACACCAAGCAAAGCAAAGCCCCGCAGCAGCCATGAATTAAAATTATCCCTGCCCTGGTAATCCATAATATGAAGGCTCCAGAGGAAATCATAAATTCGCCAACTTGTGGTGCGCACGGCTCTTAGCTGACCGGTGTTGGCACCAATCCAGAGATTGGCATTATCAGTGCCCTCCAGCTCGACTTTCCATGCCGGTAATTCACCGTCGCGATACTCGCTACCGGCTTCCACCCTTGCCACCCAGGTCGTCGAGCCCAGGGGCAAGTCAGTGTTATTTGCGGCAATTGCTTTCGCTTCATCTGCTGTCAAGGGCGCTAATTTTTCTGCGGTTTCGGCGTTAAAGACTAACCAACTGTCTTTGTTTTTCACCACGTCTTTGCTTTTGACCACCTCTTTGGTTTTCACTACATAAACCGGCGTATTGAGTCGCTGTTTTATTTCCACCTGGTTCAAACTCACCATCGACAGTTCCTTATGCTGTCTGACTAGAGAGCTGGGGGAGACTGTGCTGACATAGCCAAGACGGAGCGTCGCTGGCTGCTTTATCAACTGGCTGCCGCGGATATTTTCGATGGGCATAACGGCAAAAAATAAGCCAGAGCCGGTCCAGATAAATAGCTGAACGGCAGCCACCACGCCCAGCCAGCGATGGGATTTTCTAACAAACAATTGCTTCAAGAATTTACGTCTCTGCATTCCAGGTATCGAATCAGGCTATGTGGCAGGCAAACTGCCAGGCCGCTAGAACATGGGACAATTAACTCGCTGCTGCGAGCATTTTACCGACCATCTTCTGGGCGCTGGCGATACTGGGGGCGAAGGTCTCGCTGGCGAAATGCATAGCCACATATCGACCCAGGTTTGGCCAGCGCTGATCATCGACCAGCTCACCACCTAAGGAGGCATTGATAAACTGCGTTATGACGGCGATGTCTGCCAGACTGAATTGCTCGCCGACCAGAAAATCACTGGAGCCGATGGCTTCATTCAAATAATCGTAGAGGGGTGGTGCCTTTTCTTCGATGATGGCATCAATCTCGGCTTCATCGAATGGCTTACCCATGGCGCGGTAAATCACCCGATGCCGAAATGCAGTGGCAGCAATTGCTGGCGCAAGCTCGGTGTCGGCAAGTTTCTCAAACCAGGCTACGCGGGCCTTCGCCAAAGGTGCCTGTGGGATCAACTGCGGTTCCGGGCACAGGTCTTCGAGGTATTGACAGATAACCGCCGAATCACAGATATAGGTGTCATCGTGTTTGAGCACGGGGATACGTTTGACCGGGTTAATTTTCTCGTAGCCTTCGGGCAAGGCAAAAGGCGAAACCGGCTCCATAGTAAATTCGATGTTTTTTAATTGCATGGTGATATGAACTTTGCGGACGAAAGGCGACAGGGGTGCGCCAATAACAGTAAACGACATAGCTGACTCCACGATCTTATAAGAGGATTTTTGTTTTACTCACTAGTGGGTTTTGGTGCCTGGGCTGCGCGCATGCGCATTTCGATCACCCACTTTTTGACTTCTAAGAGCCGCGCCTCAACATCGTCCATGGCCAGCAGCGACATTTTTAATTCCGGTTGAACCGGCAGCACGCCTGCCAGCCGCCAGGCTAGATTGGCCTTGGTTAAATCTTTGAGAAAGGTGTCCGAACTAATGCCCATATGTTTAGCCAGGCTTTCGAGCATATCGACCAGATCATCCTCAGCAAAGCTGATATGTTCCTCGGGGTCTTCATCGAACAGTTTTACATTGGCGATCATCAAACCATCATCTTCAACCCGGGTGTCGAGCACTTCGATGCGCTGCTCACCTCGGATGGTAATGGTAAACAACCCATTCGGGGTCTGATCAAAGTCGTGGATACTCACGAGAGTACCCCATTGATAAATATCTGGCGTTGCCCCGGCCTCCTTACCCCTGGTGATAGGCACCACTCCAAAGGGCTTTTGTTCAGCCATGCATTCTCGAACCAGGCGTAGGTAGCGCTGCTCAAAAACCTGTAGCCGAGTGGCGATAGTCGGGTACAACACGACCTGGAGGGGGAAAAGCGGTATTTCTGTGCTCATAATCAATCGCCGTAAAAATAGCTTCTTTTAATCATTGGGCTATAGCCGCAGGCTTGCACCTG
>CALLDA010000094.1 GCA_937998635.1 uncultured Pseudomonadales bacterium | reverse complement strand
CAAACGGCAGAAATGCGCGCCGAGTTTACTCAGGGCATAGCCTGGGGCGAGGCTAAAAAGCGTTTGTTTGAACTGGTCAATGGCGAATTAGCTCCAGCGCGAGCGCGTTACGAAGAACTGATTAATGCGCCGCAGGCAGTTGAAGCGGTATTGCAGGCCGGTGCTAAGCGAGCCAGGGAAATTAGTCAGCCCTTCGTGGAAACCTTGCGCCGTGCAGTGGGCATTAGACCTTTAAGCTAGCCCTCTGATCGGGCACTTTTTTCCGTATTAAGCTCAAGACAATTTGCCAGTAACTTTGACTATGGCTGAGGTGAGCTGAGTTAAGTCTCCCTCTTCCATAACATATGGCGGCATAAGGTAAATTAATTTACCGAATGGTCGCAGCCAAACCCCTTCAGCGATTAAGGCTTTCTGGATGGCTTGCACATCAACGGCCTCTTTCATTTCCACAACACCGATAGCACCCAGCACCCGAACATCGGCAACGCCTGGGAAATCAGCACAGGGTGCGAGACCCATTTTTAATTGCTGTTCGATATCGGCGACCCGTTCTCGCCAGGGCGATTCCAGCAGTAAATCGATACTGGCGTTGGCCACCGAGCAGGCCAGCGGGTTGGCCATAAATGTGGGGCCGTGCATAAAGACACCGGCTTCACCCTGGCAAATACCGTCACTGACTTTTTCGCTACACAAGGTAGCGGCCAATGTCATATAGCCACCGGTCAGGGCCTTGCCTAAACACATAATATCGGGACTGATACCGGCCCATTCACAGGCAAATAATTTGCCTGTGCGGCCAAAGCCGGTGGCGATTTCATCGGCGATCAGTAAGACATTGTGGCGGTCACATAAGGCCCGAGCGACAGCTAAATATTCCGGTGCATAAAAGCGCATACCACCGGCACCCTGGACGATAGGTTCGAGGATCACCGCAGCCAGTTCTGGGGCATGGGCGCTGATCTTCGCTTCAAGGTCGGCAACGGAGGCAGGGTCAAAGGGTGTATCGAAGAGGCAAGACGGTGCCTCGGTAAATATTTGCTTAGTAAGCGTACCCTTAAACAAGTGATGCATGCCGGTATCGGGGTCGCACACCGACATGGCGGCAAAGGTATCGCCGTGGTAGCCACTTTTTAGCGCTAGCAGTTTTGATTTTTCGGGATGACCCTGGGATTGCCAGAATTGCAAAGCCATTTTTATGGCGACCTCGACGCTGACTGATCCAGAGTCGCTGAAAAAAACTTTATCGAGGGGTTCTGGTGTCAGTGCGACAAGGCGTTGGACTAACTGAGCAGCGGGTTCGTGAGTCAGGCCACCAAACATAACATGGGCCATTTGCTCTAACTGCGCCCTTATGGCCTCGTTCAGCACTGGATGATTATAGCCGTGGATAGCGCACCACCAGGATGCCATGCCATCAATTAATTGCTGGCCATCACTGAGCGTCAGGCGCACGCCGTTTGCACTAGCAACACAGTAGCTCGGCACCGGGTTTGTCAAGGATGAGTAGGGATGCCAGATGTGCTGCCTATCTATTGCCTCGATTTGTGACCCAGTCAGTGTGTTCATTGTGGTGCGGCTCGCAGGTATAAGAGGGGGATATTGTATGGCAACTATCATTGCCTTTAGAAAAGGGCTATATTTCAGCGCAATATAGAGATTATCTCTATAGAAGTCTAAACTTATAAGAGTCTAACAATTGGGGTGATCTGTGTTATTCATAAAGACCAGGTTATTGCGACGGATACTTTCGGTGCCGGTATTGGCGCTGATCACTTTACTGTTTGTTAGCGCTGGGGCAAGCGCTGCGTCCAAGGCCTCTTATTGGGCTTTCTGGGATCGGAGTAATAGCAGTAACTTTAAGTCTATCGATCATAGCGAACTAAGCTTTTTGTTGGGAACCTATGTGGTTACCGATCACCCCTCCGGGATCAACCGCTTTCGTTACGGTCAGGTAAGCAAGGGGCATAAGCGGCGACTTGAAGATTATATAGCGACACAGCAAAGAATAGATCCCAGGAATTATTCGCGGGACGAGCAGAAGGTGTACTGGCTGAATTTGTACAACGCCCTTACGATTAATCTGGTTATCGACAATTACCCCGTCGATAGCATCAAAGATATTTCCAGTACTTTTGGCAGCGGCCCGTGGGATAAACCGCTGGCAAAGGTGGCGGGGCAAAAATTGTCACTCAATGATATCGAACATCGTATCCTGAGACCGATCTGGAAAGACTTCAAAATTCATTTTGGCCTGGTTTGTGCGAGCCTGGGTTGCCCGAACGTCCAGCCTGTCGCCTTTACTGTGGCAAATAGTAAAAAACTCTTGAAGCAATCCGGTCGGGATTTTGTCAATCATAAACGTGGTCTACAGCTTGAAAAAGGCCATTTGCAGGTCTCCAGTTTGTTTGACTGGTATGGCAGTGATTTTGCGCCTGATCAGAAGACCCTGCTGAAAATATTTGCCCACTATTCTGATGATCGCAAAGCGCTCTACCTGCTCGGGTTTAGCGGAGATATTAGCTATAACTATGACTGGCGAATTAACTCTCCCTGAGTAAGCGCGGGATGAAAATTTAACCGAGTGCAGCGCCTGCCCACACCCAGATTTGGCTGACACTGGATACTGAGGTAAGGCGTTTGGTGTTGTCAGACCGAGACCCGTACAATAGCGGCCAAATTTGTCAGCCTGAATCCGCCATGTCCGCCGAACAAAATCCAAATCAAGCACATCCAGCTCAACAGCATCCAGGCCAGCAGTATCCAGGTCAGGCGCATCGTAAAAGCCGTCTTGAATTAAATAAGTTGCAAAAGCGCTTGCGTCGCAATGTCGGCAAAGCCATTGCCGATTACAATATGATCGAGCCGGGCGATAAGGTCATGGTCTGCCTGTCTGGTGGCAAAGACTCCTATGCCATGCTTGATGTGCTACTTAATTTGCAGCGCACTGCACCCATTGATTTTGAGCTGGTGGCGGTGAATCTCGATCAAAAGCAACCGGGCTTTCCCGAACACGTCTTGCCGCAATATCTCACTGAAATTGGCGTCCCGTTCCATATCCTCGAAAAAGACACCTACAGTATCGTCACTGATCTGGTGCCTGAAAATAAAACCTACTGCGGTCTTTGTTCCCGTTTACGGCGGGGTTCGCTGTACTGTTTTGCTGAGGAAATCGGGGCCACGAAAGTGGCTCTGGGTCATCACCGCGACGACATTGTCGAAACCCTGTTTTTGAATATGTTTTATGGCGGTAAACTTAAGGCCATGCCGCCCAAGTTGCTGAGTGACGATAAGCGCAATATGATTATTCGACCACTGGCGTATTGCCGGGAGGATGATCTGGCCAGTTTGGCTGAGATGAAAGGCTTTCCCATTATTCCCTGTAATCTGTGCGGTTCTCAGGAAAACCTTCAGCGGCAGGTCATCAAAGATATGCTGCGCGACTGGGAGCTTACTCATCCCGGTAGAACAGAAACTATTTTTACCGCCATTAAAAATATTTCTCCCTCACAACTAGCCGATACTACGCGCTTTGATTTTGCCTCTTTGATGTTAGATCGAGGCACTGAAAAACGATCTATGGATAATCGTCATCCGGCTAGAATCGATGCGGTAAATATAGTCGAAGCTAAACCGTCCTAGTCGAGTGCAAGTGTGATATTACTCAACGATATAGAATTGTTGCGCGGTGGCCGACATTTACTCAACGGCGCTAATTTGCGCGTTCATCCTGGTCAAAAGATGGGTTTGGTTGGCGCCAACGGCTCGGGTAAGTCCTCGTTATTTTTATTACTGCAACATGCACTCCATGCCGATCGGGGTGATATGTCCTACCCTCAGGATTGGCGCATTGCCATTGTCGAGCAGGAAACCCCCAACTTTAATCAGTCCGTTCTTGAACATACTATCGATGGCAACGCTGAATATCGCCAGCTTGAAGATACAAGAGAGAGCGCAGAATTAGAGGGTGGTGAAGCCCTGGCCCACTGGCATCACGATTTCGAAGCCATCGATGGCTACAGTACTCCCTCCCGCGCTGCACGCTTATTGGCAGGGCTAGGTTTCGATGAGCCAGCCCAGGCTCGTCCGGTAGCCAGTTTCTCCGGTGGCTGGCGGATGCGGGTCAACCTCGCCAGAGCTCTGTTGCAACCCTCTGAATTATTGCTGCTTGATGAGCCGACTAATCACCTGGACCTCGACGCCATCGTCTGGCTTGAGCGATGGTTGAACCGCTATCAGGGCACCATGCTGGTGATTTCCCACGATCGGGAATTTCTCGACAACGTGGTCAGTGGCATTGCCCATATTGAGCGGCACGAAATTAATACTTATCAGGGTGATTACAGCAGCTTTGAGCGCCAGCGCGGCGAGCAACTTATGCAGCAACAAAGTATTTACGAGAAGCAACAGGTACAGCGCGCCCACCTGCAAAAATTTATCGATCGCTTTCAATATCAGGCCACCAAGGCGAGGCAAGCCCAGAGTCGTATCAAGGCTCTGGAAAAACTTCAGGCAGTGGCACCGGTCTATGCCAGCAATGGTTACAGCTTTGAATTTTTTGAACCCGCCGCATTGAGTTCGCCATTAATTAGCTTTGATCGGGTCAAGGCTGGTTATGGCGATACGCTGATTCTCGACCAGATTGCACTCAACCTACAGCCCGGCTCGCGAATTGGCCTCCTGGGTCGTAATGGTGCGGGTAAATCAACCCTGATCAAACTGCTCGCCGGTATTCTGGAGCCAGTGGCGGGCAATATCGAACAGGGCCGCAATCTGTGTGTGGGTTATTTTGATCAGCAACAATTAGAGGCGCTGGATTTAAAGGCCACCCCTTTGTTGCATATTCAACGCCTGGCACCTAAGCACACAGAGCAGGAGTTACGGGATTTTCTGGGTCGCTTTGGTTTTGCAGGCGAGCGAGCCAAAGCCCTTGTCGGGCCCTTGTCCGGTGGAGAGAAAACTCGTCTGGCGCTAGCTTTGCTGGTTTGGCAGAAACCCAACTTGCTGCTGCTGGATGAACCTACCAACCATCTCGATGTTGATATGCGCGAGGCTTTGGTCATCGCTCTGCAGGAATTCAGTGGGGCAGTGGTGGTGGTTTCCCATGATCGGCATTTACTGCGCACGGTTGTCGACGAATTATACCTGGTACAAAATCGCAAAGTAGCGCCCTTTTCGGGTGACCTGGATGATTACCAACGCCTGCAATTAGAGGGTTTTGCTGAAGATCAATCTTCTGTGCTGTCACAAGAGGCGGAGCCGACACAAACGGGGGGAGGTCGAGTGGATCGTCAGGCTCGCAAGCGTCTTGAGGCCGAGTTTCGGCAACGTACGCGAGCCCAGAGAAAGCAAATACAGGAACTTGAACAAGCGATAGCCACTCACCAAGAGGAATTGAATCAGTTAGCTGCGCGATTAACTGAGCCCGCGCTCTATGAAAACCCCCGTGAAGGAGAGGTCAGTGCTCTGACAAAAAGCCATGGTGAAGCGAAAACAAATCTAGACGAACTAGAAACGCAGTGGCTAGAACTGAGTGATGATCTGGATAAACAAAATTTAGAGTTCGAGCTGGAACTTTCCTGATACTCAGTGAGTAGATCGGAGCCGAAGCACACCAATATCGCAACTTATATTTACTTCGTCAGATCATCACCGCTCGGTTTTGTTTTTCTAATTATGCGCTGGCGCTTTCCAGACTGTTCATGGCGCTCCCAGATAAATTCAGGCGCATGGATTTTTCAATATCTGCCCATTGTTCCAAACTGGTGGCGCTGACAATTGGAGCGGTAATGCTTGGTCGTGCAATCAACCAGGCGAGCGCAACCTGTGTCGGCGTCGCGCCGAGATCACCCGCGACCTGATCCAGCTCGTCGAGGATGTTCATGCCGCGATCATCGAGTTTACCTTTGACCATACCGCCGCGCTGGCTGCCTTCAAGATCGGCTTTGCTGCGATATTTGCCGGTCAGGAAACCCGCTGCCAGGGCAAAATAAGGAATAACCCCGAGGCCGTTGTCCACACAGGTCTTTTCCAGCGATGATTCATAATCAGCGCGATCATAAAGGTTGTACTGAGGTTGCAGACTTTCATAGCGGGCCAGGCCCTTATCCTTTGAAACCTGCAAGGCTTCGGACAAACGTTCAGCACTATAATTCGATGCGCCAATGGCGCGGATTTTTCCCTCTTTGATCAGATCGCTATAGGTCGACAGGGTTTCTTCCAGCGGCGTTTTGCGGTCATCCATGTGGGCCTGATACAGATCGATATAATCGGTACCAAGACGTTTAAGCGAGGCATCCACCGAGCGGGTGATGTGAGCCCGTGACAAACCCTTGGCATCCGGGCCCATTTCCATGCCGCATTTGGTGGCGATCAAAAGTTTGTCGCGCTGCCCACCGCGGGCAAGCCACTTGCCGATCAGGTCTTCTGATTCACCGCCTTTATGGCCGGGCACCCACGAGGAATAAACGTCCGCGCTATCGACCATGTTAAGTCCTGAGTCGATGAAGGCGTCCAGCAGGCTGAGTGATGTTGCTTCATCTGCTGTCCAGTTAAACACATTGCCGCCAAATACCAGTGGCCCGACCTTTAAGCCCGAGCCACCTAAATCTTTGTGAGTTAGCATTTTTATATTCCTGTATGAGTTAGTTTTTTATTGTCGCGTTTTATTAATGGGGTGAGATTGTTGTGTCTGGAAAGTCTGATGTTACTGAGGATGTTATTAAGATAGTTCAGTAAGCATAGAAAACAAAATTTAGCGCCGTCATAGATTGAGAAGGGCTATGCCCCCAAACCGTAAATACGGTCAAGGGCATCAGGATGGTTATGTAGAGCCCTTCAATGGGCTGCTTTTTATGAGTCTGGCAGGGTGGGCGGATACTCTATTTGGCGGTATAGCCACCATCTACTACGACTTCTGCGCCGTTAACAAAGGAGGATTCGTCCGAGGCCAGAAACAATACTGGGTAAGATAGCTCGACCGGTTCCGCCACCCGACCGAGGATGGTATTGGTGAGAATCGCATCAATAAAACCTGGATCCTGCATCACTCTGCTGGTGCCACGGGTGCGCACAGCACCGGGGTGAACACTATTACAGCGAATATTATATTTGGCGTAATCAACGGCAATGGATTTGCTCAATACCCGCACCGCACCTTTGCCTGCCTGATAGGCGGCCTGGTTAGGCATGCCCGCGATACCAGAAATTGAGGAAATATTAACGATTGATCCGCCGCCAGCCGCCTGCATGGCCGGCAACATAATTTTGCAGCCTAAAAATATGCTTTTAGCGCAAACGTCCATGATTAGATTCCATTCTTCAAGCGTCGCGTCTTTGGCGCTTTTAAATGAGGCTATGGCGGCATTATTGACCAATATATCGGTTTTGCCATACTTCTCCATGGTGGCTGCAGCGACATTGTGCCAGTCTGCTTCACTGGCCACGTCCTGGCCAACGAAGATGGCTTCACCGCCACTGGCGACGATCTCATCGACTACTCTCTGGCCAGGTTCTTCACGACGATCTGTGACTACCAGGCGCGCCCCTTCCTGCGCAAACAGTTTGCAGTGAGATGCTCCCATGCCATCACCGCCACCGGTGATAAGCGCAATTTTGCCTTCTAATCGGCCCATACTTTTTGCCTCCAACGTGCTCTTCCCCTTTATTATTTGGGGTTTGCTTAATCATTTGTTATTTATTCGACGCTAATATCTTGTGTATGCAGTTATTGCTTATACGGTGGTATAGCCACCGTCGACTACTAACTCAGAACCGGTCATATAGGACGATTCATCTGACGCTAGTAGCAGAACGGCGTAAGAGACTTCAATTGGTTCAGCCGCGCGCTCGAGAATCGTGCCGGCGAGCACTTGTTTGATCGCCGCTTCATCGTTAGCCGCGTCGCCCAGCATGGGGGTGCGAATAACCCCGGGGTGGATGGAGTTCACCCGAATATTGTATTGGGCATAATCCACCGCGCAGGATTTAGTCAGCATCCGAACCGCGCCTTTTGACGCCTGGTAAGCCGCCGCATTGGGTGCGCCGATGATGCCGTAAATCGACGAGATATTGACGATGGAACCACCACCGGCTTTCTCCATCGCTGGAACCACCGTCTTACAACCTAGAAAAACCCCCGTGGAATTCACCGCCATGGTGATATCCCAATCATCAAGGGTGGTTTCCTCGTTAGGCTTGGAAATCACAATCCCGGCGTTGTTGATAAGGATATCGATCTTGCCATGGGCTGCAACAGACTGGTCGATGACGCTCCGCCACTGCTCCTCACTGGAGGCATCATGCTGGATAAATATGGCATCCCCACCAGCATCGCGTATTTGCTGTGCTGTCGCTTCTCCGGCTTCAGTGTTGATGTCGGTGACTACGACTTTGGCCCCTTCCTGCGCCAACAACAGGCTATGAGATTCACCCATACCCATGGCGCCGCCGGTAACCAGCGCTACTTTCCCGTCTACACGACCCATTATCTTCTCCTCTTTATAATGCCAATCCCTCTCAGGCTTTTACGCAGCGATGAAACGCCATACAGCTTCTAACAGCTTCTAAACGAATTACATAGGATCAGATTTGTTTAGAAAATTTCGGGCCTGGCTTCGATTATGGTCTATATTTTATGGAATATTCTAAATAAGCAAAATAATTCATAGTCGCCTGAGAGTCCAGGCAATATTTCTATACGGAGATCGGTATGTTCTCAACAATCCTGATTGTGGCAATAATTTTACTGGCGGCTTACCTGTTATTCTGGCCTGTGCCTATCGATCCTCAGGGTTGGAACCCGCCCCAGGCACTACCTTATGAAGGCAAGTTTGCCCTGCGCAACAGTTTGGGTGGCGCTGAAAAACTTTGGCAGGGCAAGATGGATGGACCAGAGGCAACGGCGATAAAGGACGATATGCTTTATACCGGCCTCGGTAATGGTGATGTTGTGCGTGCCAGCATAGACGGCTCTGGTGAGCCCGAAGTCATCGCCAATACCGGAGGTCGACCCATCGGTCTGAAGTTCGATGCCCAGGGTAATCTGATCCTCTGTGACATGATGAAAGGGCTGGTTCAGGTGACACCGACCGGCGAGTTCAGTGTGCTAAGCGATTCCGTTAATGGCCGCAAATACAATGTCGCCGATGATCTTTCCATCGCCTCTGACGGGAAAATTTATTTCAGTGATGTCTCCAGCAAATATGATATGGCTCAGCTCAATCTGGGGATGATGGAAGACAACCCCCTGGGCGAGTTGATTTGCTTCGATCCTGCCACCCAAACCAGCACAGTGGTGCTTGATGATATGCATCTGGCCAACGGTGTCTGTCTTGGCCCCGATGAAGAGTATGTGCTGGTAAATGAAACGCTTGGCTTCAGGGTATCGCGATTGTGGTTGAAAGGCCCAAAGGCGGGGCAGCGTGATTTCTTTATCGAAAACCTCCCTGGCGCTCCCGATAACATTACCTATAACGGCAAGGATACCTACTGGATCGCGCTAGCCTGGCCACGTTTTCCGCGAGTTGAAGCCCTGGCCTCGAAGCCCTTCAAAAAGAAACTGATGATGCGTCTGCCCAGGTTTATGGCCATGGTGCCGGAATTTTTTATGGGTTTGGAGTTACCCAGTTATGGACTCTTTGTTGGTGTTGACCTCAACGGCAAAATCACCCATTTCATGGATTCTCACAGCGGTGAGGTCGGTTTGATAACCAGCGTTCTGGAACATGAAGGGAGCCTCTATCTGGGTGGTCTGATGTCCGATTATGTGGCTCGCGTACCGGTGCCGAAGCAGGTCTAGGCACCATGCTTTTGGAGATTATCGCAGTATAAACGCAGACTATTTAAAGTCGGGTGAAAGTGGGCTCGGCGAAAATATAATAACGGTCGGGATAAATACAATGACGACAAACTCTCGTATTCAACAGACCATTAATAATCAAAATATAGACATTCTGACAGGTGGTTCAGGCGACCCGCTGTTTGTTGTGCATCATGATATTGGCAATCCTGGCTGGTTGCCTTTCTATGACTTGCTGGCAGAAAAATATACGGTTTATATACCCTCGATGCCAGGTTTTGATGTATCGGATCGTCCGGCGTGGATGCGCAGTGCTCGGGATATGGCGACAGTATATCAATGGTTGCTGCGGGAAATGAATTTAGGTGCCAGGCCCTATCTGGTCGGACTGGGCTTTGGTGGCTGGGTTGCCGCAGAGATCGCTACCACGGGTTCAGACAATATCAGAGGTATGAGTCTGGTTAATCCCATGGGCCTACAACCGAGCGAAGGCGAAATTATGGATCAATTCCTGGTTAGCTCGGAAGAATATATTCGTACTGGCTTCAATGACCTTACTTCCTATCACGAGACCTTTGGTGATCTGCCCGATGTGGAGCAATTGGTGACCTGGGAAATCAATCGGGAAATGACCACAAGAATCGCCTGGAAACCCTATATGTTTAATCGATCCCTGGAAAACTTGTTACGGGCGGTAGATACCCCTACACAGTTGATTGCGGGTGTGGACAATAAGATTGTGCCGCCCGTGTGCTGTGATCAGTTTGCCGAATTAATTCCGGGCGCTAAAGTTTTCCATATCAGTGAATGTGGCCATTACGCTGACATTGAAAAGCCCGATGAACTGGCTGGGCTTATCCTGGAATTTAGTCAGTCGACTGGGTGAGAGAATAACAAAACAGCAAACAAAATCCTGATATGAATTAAAAGTATAAATAGATACGGAGGCTAGAAAACAATGCATTTTATGTATTTTACCGAACAGCCCATGAAGACTTATCCCCGGGAAGAAGGGGAAAAGTTTGGCTATACCGCGCTCCTGTTTTCCAATGAAAACTTTAACGCTGAAGACGGCAGCCGCCTCTACAACGAGTTTATCCTTGAGTATCAGCGCGCAGAGGATGTGGGCTTTGATGGCATCATGCTCAACGAACATCACCAGGCGCCATTCTGCATGCAGTCTGTCATCAATATGATGGCCGCTGTACTGAGCTATGCGACAAAAAAAGCAAAAATTGTTTTGCTCGGCAATCCCCTGCCACTGGCTGATAACCCCACTCGCTTGTCTGAAGAACTGGCCATGATCGATATGTACTCGGGTGGGCGCCTGGTATCCGGCTTTGTCCGCGGCGGAGGCACCGAGCAGTTGGCCACCAACACCAATCCGGCTTTCAATCGGGAACGTTTTAACGAAGCCCATGACCTGATTATTAAATCTTGGACGGTTCCCGGTCCCTTTCGTTGGGAGGGCGAGCACTTCCATCAGCGGATTGTTAACCCCTGGGCTCTGCCCCTGCAAAAGCCCCATCCACGGGTATGGATTCCAGGTATTTCAAGCCGGGAAACCATCGAATGGGCGGCGGCGCATGGCTACCCTTATATCGTGCTCAGCGCGCCCATAGAAGCCTGCAAGCAAATCTGGAGCATATATGACGATACAGCTTCGCAGGCAGGTTTTATCGCCGGTCCAGAACACCGTGGTTATCTCATTCGCTGCCATGTCCAGGAAACCGAAGATCACGCCCTG
Organism: uncultured Pseudomonadales bacterium; assembly: GCA_937998635.1. GTDB lineage: Bacteria > Pseudomonadota > Gammaproteobacteria > Pseudomonadales > Porticoccaceae > HB2-32-21. Next base: position 609 of record CALLDA010000094.1, on the reverse strand, counting down.
AAAAATGCCGAACAATTTAACTGGATGAACGGTGAATTTACCGGTCTGCTGCATCCGGTCTGGAGTGCACCATCGGGTTATCTCGGCCCCTGGGCGCGCCGTGGCTCAGCCGAAATTAGGGCCGGACGACGAAAGATGACCACTGCAGGCCAAAACTTAAGCGTGCGGGAGCAGCGCGATAATCTTTCCCTGATCGTCGGAACGCCCGATCAGGTCTATGAGCAGTTGGCGCATCTGATTACCGAAACGCGACCTTCTATTCTTGGTTTGATGGCCAATGACGGTGATATCAGTCACGAGGATTCCCTGCGTTGTATTGAACTCCTCGGTAACGATGTGCTGCCACGCTTGCGCAAATTAAGCAATGAGCTTGGCCTGGCCAGCCCGTTCGAGTGTGACGCACCTGTCAGTCTGGCTCATGCCCAGCAATTAGCTCGCAAAGCGAGCTGACAGTATTAGTCAATTCTTGGCTAATAGGCACAATAAAGCCTCCGGTAATATTTTATATAGTTGGGGGCGGAGCGGTGCGTCCTGCCCCAGCATGATCTATTCTGGACGGGTAGCCAGCGGACTGCTTTCCTTTCCTTGCTGGAGAGATGTGTCCGCTCT
>CALLDA010000093.1 GCA_937998635.1 uncultured Pseudomonadales bacterium | reverse complement strand
TTATGGCTGATGCTTTGATCAGGTCTGTTGAAGCGTTTAAGCGTGGAGAGCTTGAGAGCGAGTTTCCAACTGAAGCCCCAGCTCTTGTCGCTGTGGATAGCGAAAACGGTGATGATCAAACAGATGATACAGAATCTAAGGATGTGGTGGCTCAGGGGGGCGTCCCTGTAGCACATGATCCTGGTTTGCTCGTTGCCACTGAATCTCTATCCGACGACGGTGTAAACACTCCCCTCGACATGGAGGAAAATAGCGATACTGAGCTTGATCAGGAGTGCACTGAAGAGCCGCCATCCGAGCCCATTCAAACAGATGAAGCACTCCTCGACCTGGTTCAGGAAAGCGCCATTGTTACCGAGTCTGAGGCGGACTTTGGTGGCGAGCTGGACCGGGAGCTAATTAATATTTTTATCGACGAGGCGCGCCATCACATTGCCGTTTTGGCAAATTTTATTGATGAATTGAAGCAACCTTCGTCAGCGGCATCCCGAAATGATATCGACACTTTACGGGCGCTGCACATGCTAAAAGGTAGTGCCTGCGTGGCTGATATTGTTCCCGTGGCAGAATTAGCCACGATGGTTGAAAAGCTCGTGAAGGACATTACTCGAAGTGTTATCCGCATAGACGATGAGTTAATTGTTGTGTTGCAAGACACCCTGCCGGATTTAAGTTTATTGGTGGAAGCGTCTGGCGATATTAATTCTGAATTAGCTGCCAGGGGTGAGACTGCCCAACAGCGCCTTGAGGCAATCCGCTCAGATCATAGGGTAAGGACAAAGGTGGGTGCCGATATACTGGCGCTAAACGCAATGTTGACGAGTGGTCTGGAGTGCCTGATCGGCGGGGAGGAGCTTCTTAATACCTGGCAAGCGCAGCCAGCGGGGCGGAGTAATGGCGTCGTAGAATTGTGCGAAGAGTTAGCAGTTTTGGCAACCGCCGCAGAAATGGCACAGTGTCATGGTCTTAGGTTATTGGCAAGGCAGTACGCCGATGGCCTCGAGGCTTGTAATAACAATTATTATGACGCCGATAAAACAGTCTTTACGGTGTTTTATCAGGCAAATGAGTGCCTGCTTGATATGATTGATTCGTTTGTTGCCGAACAAATAATTAATCCAGCGCCAGAATCGTTAATTAATGGATTAAAAGAAATCATCGGGTTTTCAGAAGTGGCCCGGCCTGAGATAGCGGTCGGCGACCATGAGTTTGCGGAAGCAGTGGTCGAGCTGGGTGCAAATGAGTCAGCGACAGGTACTGAAATGACCGATCATGATGTCGGGCCTGAAGTCATTCAGCCCAACGCAACTGAACCCAAAATCGATCAGATAGAATCAGACCAATTAGCGCTAGAGCAGACAGCAAATGGCGTACTCGAACAAACCGTGATTGATGAAGCAATAGATCCTGAAATTATCGCTATCTTTATCGAAGAAGCCGAGGAGCTACTTGAGCGAATAGAGAAGGTTATACAGGTCTGGCGCGAAGCGCCCGCGGATAACGTACATCAGGAAACGCTGGCCCGTGAGCTACATACCTTTAAAGGTGGCGCACGGGTCGGAGGTTTTAAAGCCCTGGGCGATATGAGTCATGACTTTGAAACGTACATTGAAAGTCAGGCCATGTCTTCCGGTGATAAGCCCTTGTCTTTTTTTGACGACTTGTTAAAGCGGCATGACGAGCTGGCTGCTTTATTTGATCAAGCTAAGCTTACAGCTACTCCGGACAATGGTGACACAGTCGGGCAGCTCCCCGGCTCGGAAAGTCTAGTCCAGGATTCCCTTGCCAGGGTTTCCGATGCCACTGCGGATTTAGCGGAAGACTTACCCGCCGCGGGTGATCTCGATACCGGCTCGTTGAGGGAAGAGCGCTCGAATCGGGTGAGGTCAGAGCTAAAACCGGTGGCAACTACTCAGCTTGTATCTCCCGGAGGCGATAAACGAGTTGTTCAGCCTTTTGTCGAAAGAGAACCTCGTACGGTACCTGTCGAAGCTCAGGAAATGGTCAAAATTTCTGCCTCTGCTATTGACGACCTGGTCAACCTGGCAGGTGAAACCAGTATTACCAGAGCGCGGGTTGAGCAGAACGTCAATGAATTCTCTCAATACCTGGATGAAATGGAAGCTACGGTAACCCGTTTACAGGAACAGGTTCGGCGCATGGGCCACGAAACGGAAGCGCAGATTTCGTTTCGGCGAGAGCAAATAGAGTCCTCAGATGACAGCAATGATTTTGATCCTTTGGAGCTCGACCGATACTCTCAATTCCAACATTTGTTCAGTGCGTTACAGGAATCTGCCTCTGATTTGCAGGAAGTGAAAGAGACGCTGGTAAATAACGCAAAATCGGCTGAGCTTTCATTGGCTCAACAGTCCCACGTCACCACCGATCTTCAGGAAAGTCTGATGCTCACCCGTCTGGTGCCGTTCACTCGGCTTGTCCCGAGGCTGAGACGGGTGATGCGCCAGGCTGCCAATGAATTAGGTAAGTCAGTCACTCTTCAACTCGATAACGTTGACGGCGATCTCGATCGTACGGTGCTTGGAAAAATAGTCGGCCCTCTTGAACATATGATCAGAAATGCGGTCGATCACGGTTTGGAAGACGCTGAAACTCGACAAATACATGGCAAGCCCGCTGAAGGCAAGATATCTCTCAGCTTTGGCCGGGAGAGTAGTGAGATTACTATTCGCGTGACTGATGACGGCAAAGGTCTTGATGTTGATGCGATCAGAAAGCGGGCCGTGTCCAGGGGTTTAATCGCTGACAACACACAGGTCGGCGATCAGGAGCTACGCCAGTTAATTTTTATGCCAGGGTTTTCTACCTCCGATACGATTAGCCAGCTGTCTGGTCGCGGGGTTGGGCTGGATGTCGTGGTTACTGAGGTGCGTCAGCTAGGTGGCTCGATCAATGTTTTTTCTGAACCAGGATTGGGTACAGAATTTAATATCCGAGTGCCGTTTACATTATCAGTAAATCGCGCCTTGATGATCAGGAGCGGAAACGAACGATACGCGCTACCACTGAATACCATTGTCGGGGTGGTTCAAATGACGGTCACTGAGCTGACTGTGCATCGAGAAGATCCGGCTAGACAACTTTATTATGGTGGTGAAGGCTATCGCATTTGCACCTTAAGCCATCTGTTGGGTGAGTATGGCGACGAGTCAACTCTAGCAGTCGATGGGAAAGCAGAGCTGGTACTCGTAGCTACGGAAAATCATCGCTTTGCGGTACAGGTGGAAAGCCTGGAAGGTAGCCAGGAAATCGCAATAAAAAGTTTAGGAACAGTGTTTAACCGTGTTGCGGGTCTATCCGGAGTTACCATAATGGGTGACGGCCGTGTTGTAGTGATCCTTGATTTGGTGACTTTACTCCGTGCTCAGGGAGCGATGGATTTAGTGGCGCAGGAAGGACAATTGATGGCCTGTGAGCAGGCCACATCAGAATATGAGGGTCAAAAGGAGCTAATAGCTGTCGGGGGAGATCAGGTTGGCGAATTTGTAGAATTGCGTGGTAGGAGCACGAGAACCATTATGGTCGTGGATGATTCGGTGACAGTGCGTAAAGTGACGACCCGCTTTCTTGAACGGGAAGGCTTTGACGTGGTCACCGCCAAAGATGGGGTGGACGCGGTCGATATGCTCAATGATTTAAGTCCCGATTTGATGTTACTTGATATAGAAATGCCAAGAATGGATGGTTTTGATGTCGCCCGAGTGGTGCGTAATCATCCTAAACTGAGTGGCTTACCAATCGTGATGATTTCCTCCCGCTCGGGCAGCAAACATCGGGACAAAGCCGCGGCCTGCGGTGTTAATTATTTTCTTGGTAAGCCTTATCGGGAGGAGGAACTATTAGGGGTGATCACCGAAATATTAGGGGTTCAAGCAAGCAGATGAAGCTCAATATCCCGGCCTCAGAGGTCTGGTTGTTGGCGGCCTCCACTGGGGGTTTGCAGGCTGTCGCTCAGTTTCTCTCTCAAGCAAGGAAAAGGCCAGGGTTTGGGTTTGTTTACGCTCAGCATATTGAAGTCGAGCACCAGGAGCAGTTGGTGAAACTGGTGAAAAGACACAGTCCCTGGGGTGCCGAGATAGGGTATGCCGGCGACTATTTAGCAGAAGGCTGTGTCACGATTATTTCACCTGGAGAAAGGGTTTCTGTCGGTGAGGGCGGATGCCTTAAAAGTTCGGACCAAAACTGGAGCGGCCGATACCGACCCAGTATCGATGATCTTTGCGGTGAGCTCGCAAGCAGTTATCGGCAGGATTCGGGAATGATCGTTTTTACAGGTATGGGCGATGATGGGGTGATGGGTAGCAAAATAATCAAGGCTAACGGGGGCAGCGTTTGGGTACAGGCACCAGACACTTGTACTGCACCCGCGCTACCTGAGGCCGTTCGGGTTAGTGGTAAATACGATTACTGTGCTGACATAGAAAGTTTGGGTAACAAATTTAATGAGCGTTTAGGTAAACCACCGTTAGGGGTTCTGGTCCAGTGAATGATATTACTGATGAATTGTTCCTGAATGAACCGGAAGAAATAAGTGCATTGTTTTTGCATCTGACTTCGGATTCTTTGCTGGTGCCGATGGCTGCTATCGCAGAAGTAACTAACGATGATATGGAAATTATGCCTTTGGATGAGCCGGATGATCGCTTCTATGGATCGGTTAGCTGGCGAGGCCTACAGTTACCGTTGCTGTCATTCGAGGCTCTGTCTGGCGGTAGGCAACAAACTTTGAGCGCGGAATCCCGGGTGGTTATTTTGAATGCTATTGGGCCTGGTAAAGTGCGTGGGTTTTATGGTCTTGTTGTCCAGGGCTACCCTCAACGAGTCAATATTGTTGATATCGAAGAGACGCAGCCCATTGCCAGACAGAAGAGCGGAGTGCCGGGTGTCCTATATGAAGTGGTGGTTATGGGTCAATTGGCGCTGATACCCGATTTTGAATTTCTCGAAACACTGAGCATGCAAGCGCCGGCCCCAACGCCAGCGCCTGTCTCTGCTTGATGATATGTGGTCAAGCGTTAGCCAGTGGCTATTAGAGTTATATAGTTTAAGTTCGCTTAGCCGCCACCCGCGGGTAAACTATTATAGTAGGCTGCCAGATTGTCGATGTCGGCATCTGAAAGGTCTATTGCAATACTGTTCATGACGGAATCTTTGCGGACACCATCTCGAAAGGCTGTCATCTGTTTAGCTAAATAAGCTGTTTTTTGGCCAGCTAGGTTAGGCCACATATCCATCGTGCTAATGCCCGCAGCGCCGTGACAGCTAGCGCATATTGCCGCACTGGCTTTACCGGCTTCTATATCGCCAGCTAATGTTGATGTTGAAAAACTTGATGCCAGCAGAGCGGCTGATGTCAGCATTTTCATGGTTCTTGAGGCGCCTGTTGCGGTTTTGTTTGCGCTCATAAAAGGGTCTCCAATGGATAATGGATTGGGAAAATCATGGTAACAAGTCGCCTGTTTCGATGGCCGTGCGACGCCGTGTCAGACGCAAAGTTTGACATAAAACCACGAGCCTCGAAGTGTATACGGTTTATGGGTTTTAGTGCATGAGATATATCAATTTGCCCTGCTGGCGCGGCCCCATTAACGCATTTTTGCTGTGCTGTCGCAAAGTCTATAGGCCTCGATTGGTATGTTAGAATTTGCCGTAGTTGCCCCCGGTGGGCCATCCACGTTATGAATTTTCAGGCACTAATGAAGCAATAACGATTAATTTTGGAGGACAGACAATGCTTGGTGACATGATGGGCGATTCGCTAACCATAACTTCGATTATGAATTTCGCTAAGCAGGTATTTTCTAGCACTGAAATTGTCTCTGTGACGGCCGATAATCCCCGCCATCGCAGCACATTTGGTGAGGCCTTTGAACGGACCGGACAGCTTGCCAATGCACTAGCCAGGTTGGGTTGCGCGGAAGGTGATCGCATCGCGACTCTGGCCTGGAATGATTATCGCCATTTTGAGTTGTACTACGCCATAAGTTGCTCCGGATATGTCTGCCATACCATTAATCCACGGCTGTTCCCCGAGCAAATTATTTATATTGCCAATCATGCGGAGGATCAGTGGGTATTTGTCGACCCTGCCTTTGTACCTCTGTTGGAACAAGCACAGGCGCAACTAACTAGCGTGCGCGGTTATATTGTCTTAACTGACCAGAGCAACATGCCCGAAACATCACTGGCGAATGCGATGTGCTACGAAACGTTTATTGCTGATGAGCCGAGCCAGTTTGATTGGCCCGAGCTGGATGAAAACAGTGCCTCGAGTCTTTGTTATACCTCGGGAACTACCGGTAACCCGAAAGGGGTTCTATACAGCCACCGCAGTACCGTCCTGCATTGTATGGGCACCAACGCGGGCGATGTGTTGGGTTTGTCTTCCGCAGAAGTGGTGATGCCCGTGGTGCCGATGTTCCATGTTAATGCCTGGGGCACTATTTACGGCGCTGCGGCCAGCGGCAGCAAGCTGGTTTTCCCTGGGCCAAAGATGGGCGATGGTGAAACCCTGGCGGCGCTTATCAATGAAGAGCAAGTCAGTTTAGCGCTGGGTGTACCAACGGTCTGGTTGGCTCTGGTGAATTACCTTGAAGAAACCGGAACCACGGTAAAGTCCTTTAAGAAGGCTGTGGTCGGTGGTGCGGCCTGCCCACTGTCGTTAATGAAAGCGATGGATAAGCACGAGGTGTCAATTCACGTTGGGTGGGGCATGACAGAGATGAGCCCTCTCGGCACTTACAATACCTTATTGCCGTGGATGCATGAGCTCCCCGAGGACGAAAAGGATAAATACCGGCTCAAAGCCGGGCGATTGATCTACGGCGTGGATATGAGAATTGTTGACGAAGCAGGTGTGGCCCTACCCTGGGACGGCGAAGCTTCCGGGCGTTTGCAGGTGCGAGGGCCATGGGTGTGTAAAGCCTATTACAAAATGGAAGCGTCTGAGGCCCATCTGCCCGACGGTTGGTTTGATACCGGTGATGTGGCGACCATTGATCCCTACGGTTATATGGCCATTACCGATCGCACCAAAGATGTCATCAAATCCGGGGGCGAGTGGATCAGCTCCATAGATGTTGAAAACGCAGCCATGGGTCATCCCGATATTGTCGAAGCGGCGGTGATTGGCGTACCCCATCCTAAGTGGACAGAGCGGCCATTATTGATTGTTGTTAAGAAGCCGGATGCCAATCCCAAAAAAGAAGACTTATTAAAGTTTCTCGACGGTAAAATTGCCAGGTGGTGGATTCCCGAAGACTGTGTGTTTGTTGAGGAAATACCTCATACCGCTACCGGCAAGGTGAGCAAAAAAGATCTACGGGATCAATTTCGTGAATATAGTTATTAGCATTAGTTTGTCCGCATTGGCTGCACCTAATTAAAAATTTTACGCATAGAACGAAAATCTCAAGGTTAAGGTGAATCATGTCTGTACCTTTGTTAAATGATCGCGATATTGAATTTCTTCTTTATGAATTACTCGATACCGAGAGCCTCTTAGGTCGGCCTCGTTACAGCGAGCACTCCAGAGAAATATTTGACGCCTCGCTGAGAACTGCGAAAACGGTCGCAGAAAAATACTTTGCTGATCATTATGTGAAAGGTGATAAAAATGAACCAACCCTGGTTAACGGCGAAGTGCAAATGATTCCCGAAACCAAAGTAGCCTGGCAGGAATTTACCAAAGCGGGGTTTCTGGCAGCACATCAGGATTACGATGAGGGCGGAATGCAAATGCCCGAAGTCCTGGTCAGAACGATTATGGCCTATATCAATGCTGCCAACATAGGCACCGCAGCCTATCCTTTTATAGCCATCGGTGTGACAAACCTGCTGAGAGCCTTTGGCTCG
>CALLDA010000092.1 GCA_937998635.1 uncultured Pseudomonadales bacterium | reverse complement strand
TTTCTGGAGGTGTCTCGCGATCTAGGTTTACGACCGACCCTGCAAATATTCGATGCCAGCGGCATTCGCGCCGCGCTTGTTTTTCTCGAGCAGGGTTTGTTAAGCGAACCCCTGCTGCTTAAATTTTATTTTGGCGGAGAGGAATTACCCTTCGGCCTGCCCCCTACATTGAAAAGTATCGAAGCTTACCTGGACATGCTCCGTGGCGTGCGCTGTAACTGGTTCTCTGCCTGTCTTGGCGGTGATATTTTTCCCCTTGTGCCAACCACCATCAGCCTCGGCGGCCATATTCGCCTGGGCCTGGAAGATTTTGCCTACACAAACGACGGTCAACCCAATAACGTGCAGCTGGTAGAAAGAGCTGTTGCCGTTATCCAAAGTATGGGCCATGAAGTCGCCACCCCTGAGGAAGCTAGAGCGATGATTGAGGTATAAGCCCTTCATTGCATCAATGTATTAATCCAATACAGAGCGCGCAATAATCTCCCGCATAATTTCCGAACTACCCGCATAGATTCGCGAAATACGGGCGTTGGTGTAGAGTCGACTAATTTCGTATTCCTCCATATAACCGGCACCGCCATGGAGTTGCACGCCCTCATCGGTCATCCGCCCTTCCAGCTCGCTGGTGTATAACTTTGCCTTGGCTGCCATGTCGGTACTGAGTTGACCTTTGTTATGCATCTCTACGCACTTATCGATAAACACCTGGCAGACATCCAGCTCGGTGCGCAAGTCAGCTAATTTAAAACGGGTATTCTGGAAGTCTGCGATACGCTGCCCAAAGGCTTTACGCTCTGAGACAAATTCTTTGGTGAGATCAAAAGCCCGTTGTGCACAGGCGAGATAACCTACCGCACCGATCAAGCGTTCCTCGGCAAGACCGTGCATCAAGTAGTGAAAACCTTTAGAGGGGTCACCCAACACATTGCTTTTAGGCACTTTCACGTCATTAAAAAACAATTCGGCCGTGTCCTGGGCTTTAAGGCCCATTTTCGGCAGGTTGCGACCTCGCTCGAACCCCTCCATACCCCGTTCAATCAAAAATAAACCTATTTGACGAGGTTTTTCAGGATTGGTCTTAGCAGCAACCACAACGAGGTCGGCATTGATGCCGTTAGAAATATAGGTTTTTGAGCCATTTAGCAGCCAGTGATCACCCTGGTCTTTAGCGCTGGTTTTCATACCTGCGAGATCGCTGCCCGCATCCGGTTCAGTCATCGCGACCGCGAGAATACATTCACCCGACACTGCGCCCGGAATAAAGCGTGCTTGTTGTTCTTCATCGTCACTGCGTTTTAAATAAGGCCCCACCAGGCGGCTATGCAGGGTGTGAAAAAACCCGGCTTCCCCATAGGTGGCATCTTCTTCCATCATGATTTGTTGATAGCGAAAATCTTCGATACCGAGACCACCGTGCTTTTCATCGGCCCAGGTCAGCAAATAGCCTTGCTCACCCATCTTCTTAAACATCTCGCGGGGCACGATGCCTGCTTTCCGCCAACCTTCACGGTGAGGCTCCACTTCTTTGATCAGGAATTTTCGGTAGGCTTCTCGAAACATGTTTTGTTCTTCGGTAAAAAGATCGCGTTCCACTGTTGACTTCCTCGCTGTTAGAATCGGTATACACTAAATAAAACCATTCAGCCTCACGGCCTAAGCAAACAATAACATCGAGGAGCCCATCGGTCATGCTAACTAAACTCGCCAAACAACTTGGTCTGGACTTTCCTATTTTTGCTTTCACCCATTGTCGGGATGTTGTTGCCGCAGTGACCAACGCCGGTGGCATTGGCGTCTTAGGCGCGACCGGGTTTTCCCCTGAAAAACTACAGATTGAACTGGACTGGATCGACGATAAGGTCGGTAATCGCCCTTACGGTGTGGATGTCATTATCCCCAAACGCTTTGAAGGTCGTGGTGAAGGCAATATCGACAAGCAGAGAGAACTGGTCAAGTCTGCTATACCCGATGGCTACAAGGAATTCGCGAGAAATTTACTCGATGAAGGCGGTATTCCTCCCCTGCCTCCTGGCAAAAAACTCGAAGACCGCTTATCCATGACTGACGCGATATCAGCCCCCCTGGTCGATGTTGCCTTGAGCCATAAAAATTGCCGCTTGATAGCCAACGCACTGGGTACGCCACCCGAGAATGTGATCAAACAGGTTCAGGATGCTGGCGTTATGATCGGCGCTCTGTGCGGTTCACCCAAACATGCTCAATATCACGTTGATGCAGGTCTTGACTTTATTATCGCCCAGGGCGGTGAAGGTGGCGGCCATACAGGTACGATCGGCAGTATGGTGCTGTGGCCTGAAGTGGTGAAAATTGCTGGAAATATCCCCGTCATTGCAGCCGGGGGAATTGGCAGTGGTCGACAAATGCATGCCGCCCTGGCGCTGGGTGCCCAGGGTGTCTGGTGCGGTTCGATCTGGCTGACCACCACGGACGCTGAAACCTCAGAAGCCTCTAAACAGTCCATGTTTGATGCCAGCTCTAGCGATACGGTTCGTTCCAAATCGTTCACCGGCAAGCACGTACGTATGCTACGTAACAAGTGGACTGATGCCTGGGATGCCCCCGGTAATCCCGACTCACTGGGCTCCCCGATGCAAATGATGATGGCCGGGGAGTCGATTGTGCGCATGAATCGACACCCGGAAAAATCACAGGACTACTTTTTTAACCCAGTGGGCCAGATTGTTGGCAGTATGAATAAATCCATTAGCGCCAGGGATCAGGTCATGGAGTTCGTTACCGAATACCTGGAAGTCAACGAAGAGCTGAACAACTTGTTACCTGAAGGCTAATAGCTTCCACTTAGGGCTCTCACTTAAGGATCTCACTTAGAATCTTCAAACCTGAGGCCTTAAACTTATTACCTGTAGCGTCTAATCAAAACATTGGGCGCTTATTTTCATCCACACATATGTTCGTTCCATACCTTGAATATATTTGGCTAGCCAAATAAGATGCGTGCCATGGATATTCCAGATTACGCGATCCTGTTTAAAGCCCTTTCGGAGCCAGTTCGCCTACGTATTGTTCATTTACTTCTCGACAAGAGCGAGCTATGCGTCTGTGACATTGTTGATACCCTGGGGCTTTCCCAAAGCGTTGTTTCCAGACATCTGGCTTATTTGCGCAATGCCGGTCTGCTCGATACGCGCCGTGAGGGTGTGTGGGTTTATTACCAGATCACACAACTGACACCTTTCGTTGATAAGGTATTAAGAGCATTCCACGAGGACAGTGTTGGTTCAAACGTTATGCGTGGTGACCTCGATACTTACAAGGGCCTGGCCAATCGTTCCTGTAGTTGAGACAGCCTCCTATCGTTGACATCCGAGCCTGTCGTTAATTTCAGCAACTGCTGGTTAGATAAATATTAATTAGTTTTGAAGTTTTTCGACCCTAATATCCGTCTATGCGTATATACAGCATTAATGAGTACCCGCTATTTAAAGGTCTTGGAGCACATCTGCAATGACTAAAAAAGACAGTGTTAGAGTTGCTATTAATGGTTTTGGTCGTATGGGCCGGTTGGCCTTACGCGCTTCCTGGGACTGGCCCGAGCTTGATATCGTGCATATCAACGAACCGGCGGGCGATACCACAAGTGCCGCCCACCTGCTCAAGTACGATTCGGTTCATGGCACCTGGTCAAAGGACGTCGTAGCGGATAGGGGTAATATTTATATTGATGGTCAGGCCATCAGTTATTCGCGAAATACCGCCCTGGATGATTCGCCCTGGCAAGACAAGCACATCGACCTGGTTATTGAATGCACCGGCAAATTCAAATCCAACACCGCCCTGCAAACCTACTTTGACCAGCATGTAAAAAAGGTAGTGGTCTCGGCACCGGTCAAAGACGGCACGTTGAATATTGTTATGGGCGTCAACGATCATCTATACCAGCCCGACATTCATCACATCGTCACGGCAGCGTCCTGTACGACGAACTGTATCGCCCCTGTGGTCGATGTCATTCATAAATCTTTTGGCATCAAACATGGCTCTATGACCACCATTCATGACATCACCAACACCCAAAGTATTCTCGATGAATACCACAGCGACTTGCGCCGTGCCCGGGCCAGGAGTTTGTCCCTGATTCCGACCACCACCGGTTCAGCGACTGCCATTACCGAGATTTTTCCCGAACTTAAAGGCCGTCTAAACGGTATCGCAGTGCGCGTACCGCTTGCCAATGCGTCCTTAACTGACTGCGTGTTTGAAGTCGAGAACGGCACGAATGTCGAATCGGTCAATCAGGCATTAAGAGAGGCCGCTGATGGCTATCTCACCGGCATTCTTGGCTATGAAGAAAAACCCCTGGTCTCCGT
>CALLDA010000091.1 GCA_937998635.1 uncultured Pseudomonadales bacterium | reverse complement strand
CATTCTCGCAACCACGCTTCACTAAACTTCATAATTCCTACGACTAATCACGTTAACCAGTTTATGTAAAAGATTTTTGTTTGCCCCCGCTAACCCACTAGCGGTACGACACTAGTTTACCCAGCAGAGCGTGTTCCTCGTCTTCAAAATTGCTCTAAGAAGCGGACATCATTTTCGAAGAACATTCTAAGATCAGTCACTCCATAGCGTAGCATCGCCAACCTTTCGACTCCCATGCCAAACGCAAAACCTGTGTATTGCTCAGTATCGACGCCGCAGGATTCAAACACGTTTGGGTGAACCATGCCGCAACCAGCGACCTCTAACCAACCGGTACGACTGCAAATCCGACAACCTTTACCCGCGCAATTAGCGCACTGGATATCTATTTCTGCGGACGGCTCTGTAAAGGGGAAATAGGATGGTCTGAATCGAACCGGTAAATCAGCCTCAAAAAACGCTTTAAGAAACTGATCCATGGTGCCTTTTAAATCCGCGAAACTAATATCTTTATCAATCACCAGGCCTTCAACCTGATGAAACATTGGCGTGTGAGTCAAGTCAGAATCACAGCGATATACGCGGCCCGGACATATCACGCGAATCGGCGGCTCTTGCTGTTCCATGGTTCTAATTTGTACCGGCGAAGTGTGCGTTCTCAAGACCGTATTTTCGTCAATGTAAAAGGTGTCGTGCATGGCGCGAGCGGGATGGTGTGGAGGTATATTAAGCGCTTCAAAGTTGTGGTAATCGTCCTCTATTTCAGGGCCCGTTGCGACTTCATAGCCTGCACGAACGAAGAAATCCTCGATACGCTGCATGGTCCGGGTGACAGGGTGTAGACCACCTACCGAGCTATTTCTACCTGGCAGGGTGACGTCAATACGCTCTTCAGCCATCCGGGCAGCTAGCGCTGCATTTTCCAAACTTATCTTACGTCCATTAATCAAGGTTTGAAGCTGTTCTTTAGCCTCATTGATAATAGCACCAGCTTTGGGACGCTCAGCGCTGGGAAGCTTACCAAGCCCTTTTAACAAGCCGGTAATCTTGCCTTTTTTCCCTAAAAACTCAACCCGAACCTCGTCGAGGATGGCCAGTGATTCAGCATTGCTTATCGCCTGGCTTGCGGTTTCGGAGAGATCCTCCAGCTCATTCATGCTTGTTCCTTAGAAAAAAAGGAAAGAGCTTACGCCCTTTCCTTAATTTGGTAATCTTTTAACATGATCAGCATACAGGCCTTCGTCCAAGCTCTACGCTGGTCATTATCAAAGTCAGATCATTTTTAGGCGAGTGCAGATTTCGCCTGCGCGACGATTTGCCCAAAAGCGAGTTTGTCATGAACAGCCAGATCGGCGAGCACTCTACGATCAAGTTCTATCTCGGCTTTTTTCAAACCAGCTATTAGCTGACTATAACTCATACCTTCAACCCTGGCCTGAGCATTTATTCGAGCAATCCACAACGAGCGAAAAGTACGTTTTTTAACACGTCTATCGCGATAGGCATATTGACCAGCTTTGGTAACGGCTTGCTTGGCAACACGATAGACACGGCTTCTGGCACCGTAATAGCCTTTCGCCTGCTTAAGAACTTTTTTGTGACGACGGTGTGCTGTAACACCTCTTTTTACGCGGGGCATATCAAACTCCTTCCAGTATCAGATCAGGTTCGCAACATACGATCAACGGCAGGCTTGTCCGCAGCATTCAGGGTGCTGGTGCCTCGCAATTGACGTTTGCGCTTGGTCGTCATGGCTGTAAGAAGGTGGCTCTTGAAAGCATGCTTATGCTTATAGCCGGCTCCGGTTTTCTTGAACCGCTTGGCGGCACCACTATGGGTCTTTGCTTTTGGCATTTGTATTCTCCTGGTTTGGAGGGTTTATAAAAAGAAGAAGTCTGCCGGACAGTCTGCCAAAAGGCTGAACGCGGTCAGATTAGGTATTACCCGTAACGATAACGATTACTTCTTCTTGCTTTTGGGGGCGATGACCATAGTCAATTGTCGGCCTTCCATTTTTGGAAATTGCTCGACGTTCCCCAATTCTTCTAAATCCGTTTCAATACGTTTAAGCATCTCGACGCCCAATTCCTGATGGGCCATTTCCCGGCCCCGGTATCTCAGTGTGACTTTTGCCTTATCACCGTTTTCGAGAAACCTGACCAGGTTACGTAATTTAATCTGGTAATCGCCCTCATCGGTACCGGGACGAAACTTCATTTCCTTAACTTGTGTCTGCTTTTGTTTTTTCTTCTGGGCGGCCTGTTGTTTTTTGGCTTCAAAAATATGCTTGCCATAGTCCATCAATTTACAGACTGGTGGCTCGGCATCGGGAGATATTTCAACCAGATCCAGAGTCGCAGTTCGAGCAGCCTGTAGCGCTTCAGCCAAAGAAACTATCCCTACCTGTTCGCCTTCCGCGCCGACCAAACGCACTTCCGCCACATCAATTTCATCATTAAGCCTGGAACGCTTTTTGTGTCCCTTGGCATAACTTTTATTAATAATCGTTCTCCACTACATTAATCTTAATGTGTTATCTGCCAACCATTAGGCTAGATTTTAGCCAGTGTCGGCGATTAAACACCTGAAACGACACGACCGCGGCGTTTTATGTCTCCCTCGAGGTGCTCAGCGAATGACTCTATCGTCATACTGCCAAGGTCTTCCCCCTCACGGGTACGAACCGCCACGGTCTGTGATTCGACTTCCCGATCGCCGATGACCAGCAAATAGGGAGTCCTTTGAATTGTGTGCTCGCGGATTTTAAAGCCGATCTTCTCATTTCTCAAGTCGTTTATGATCCGAAAGCCTTTGTTTTGCAAGGTATCTGCTACATCAACGCAGTAATCGGCCTGCTTATCGGTAATATTCAGAATCACTGCCTGCTCTGGCGCCAGCCAGGTCGGGAATGCGCCTTCATACTGCTCGATCAGGATTCCGATAAAGCGCTCGAAGGAACCCAGCACCGCCCGGTGTAACATAACCGGTACCTGACGAGAGCCATCCTCCGCAACATATTGAGCGCCAAGTCGCCCCGGCATGGAAAAATCAACCTGTATTGTGCCCAATTGCCAAACCCGGCCAATACAGTCTTTCAAGGAAAACTCGATTTTAGGCCCGTAAAATGCGCCTTCACCGGGTAATAACTCCCAGGGCAGCTGTCCAGCATCAAGGGCTTCGGCCAGAGCTTTCTCGGCTTTATCCCACTCTTCGTCGCTACCAACACGTTTCTCCGGACGGGTTGAGAGTCGATAAATGACTTCCTCAAAGCCAAAGTCGGCATAGACCTTAAACAACAAATCAATGAACGCACTGACCTCATCCTGAATTTGATCTTCAGTACAGAAGATATGCGCATCATCCTGGGTGAAGTTACGCACGCGCATCAGGCCATGTAAGGTACCTGAAGGCTCATTTCGATGGCATGAACCAAACTCTGCCATACGTAATGGTAGTTCACGGTAGCTCTTTAAACCCTGGTTGAAGATCTGTACATGACACGGGCAGTTCATCGGTTTAACCGCGTAATCACGATTCTCAGAATGCGTGGTGAACATCAT
>CALLDA010000090.1 GCA_937998635.1 uncultured Pseudomonadales bacterium | reverse complement strand
GGGTATTATCTATAGTGCTTCGCCATCACTCACTTTGCGGGCTGGCTATACCTACGGACCCGCAGCCAATGATAACAATATCGAATCAGTCACCTTTGGCGTCATTGCTTCTAACCCAATACGAGCGGCAAGCATAGGCTTCACCTGGAAAACTCCCGAAGGCAAGGAATTACATATGGCTTACGCCCGTATAAGTGGAGGCTATTATGGTGGCCCTTCGGCACTGTTCCCAGGTGCCAGGGAATACGCAAGACCCTATGTAAATGCTATTAATATCGCCTGGAGCCAGCCTCTGTAACCCTCCTCCCAGATACAAGATCAATCATCGCCCGACCTTATCATCAGCCTGACTTACCCCTTTCCCTATCCCAGCGCCCGTCAGGCTAAGCGGATACACTTGCAATGCCTCATCGCCACGGTAAAGTAGGCGCCATACGCGAACCTGTAAAACCCTGTAGAGACTCTTTGTCTTTCGGCGAAATTAAAATCCAGGCAATTCGAAAAACCACGTTTAAAAGGACAGACAAATGAAACTCGGCCTAATGACCGGTTACTCCGGCAGCACCTTGCGCATACCCCTCGATACCATCAAGCATGCAGAGAGTCTTGGTTACGACTCAGTGTGGACGGCTGAAGCCTATGGTGCCGATGCGGTGACCACCGCCACCTGGATTCTGGCTAATACATCCACCATTAAGGTTGGCACCGCGATTATGCAAATGCCCGCCCGCTCTCCGGCTATGGCGGCGATGACCGCAATGTCATTAAGCCACCTGTCGGGCAATCGATTTATTGTCGGCCTCGGCGCTTCAGGACCACAGGTAGTAGAGGGTTGGCACGGCGTGCCCTACGGCAAACCGGTCACCCGCTTGAAAGAATATATCGCCATTATGAAACAAATTTTTGCGCGCGAAGCGCCTGCCACCTTCGATGGCAAGCAATACCAATTGCCCTATAACGGCGAAGGTGCCACCGGTATGGGCAAACCACTCAAAAGTATTTTGCACTGTAATGAGGAAATCCCAATATTTGCTGCCACCATCACCCCGGCAGGTGTTAAAGCTGCTGCCGAAGTGGCGGACGGGTTTTTCCCGGTGTGGATGGATCCTGGCAAATTCCATGTTTTTGAAGAACCTGTCAAAGAGGGCTTTGCAGTAGCTGGCAATAAAACGCTAGATGACTTCCAGATTGCACCTTTTGTCCGGGTCATCATCGGTGA
Source organism: uncultured Pseudomonadales bacterium (assembly GCA_937998635.1). GTDB lineage: Bacteria > Pseudomonadota > Gammaproteobacteria > Pseudomonadales > Porticoccaceae > HB2-32-21. The sequence continues at coordinate 8,243 of CALLDA010000090.1, read as the reverse complement.
TGATCTCGAAAAATGTCGACAACCGATCAAAGATAATCTGGCGCTTTATATTGGTGGCATGGGCGCCCGCAGCAAAAACTTTTATAACGATTATGCCAAGCGGTTGGGCTTTGAAGAGCAAGCCGTGAAAATTCAGGATCTGTACCTGGACGGTAAAAAAGCTGAAGCTGCGGCTCTGGTGCCTGACGAACTGGTCGATGCCTGTAATCTGGTTGGCCCGGTTGATCGTATTCGTGATCACGCTCAACGCTGGATCGAAGCGGGTAAAGCGGGTCATGTATCTACTATGCTACTTGGCGCGGATACAACCAAGGAAGGGCTGGAATTGATGGCGGGGATTGTTGGCTAAATCCTTGCACCACTTTCAAGCCAGTCCAGTCCACTTCGCAGATATTCTGCATCGCGGAACGATGTAATAAGCCCCAAGCCGTCTATGTTCTGAGCGAGACCTGATAGCCACATGCTCCACGTTAAGTATCGGCCAGATATAGATGGGCTGCGAGCAATCGCAGTTCTCTCCGTAATTTGCTTTCATGCCTTCCCAAAATATATTCAGGGCGGATTCGCCGGCGTCGATATATTTTTTGTTATATCCGGATTTCTTATCTCAGGGATCATTTTTGATAATCTAGAAAAAAACAGCTTCAGCTATATAGAGTTTTATTCTCGACGTATAAGACGTATTTTTCCAGCCCTGATAGTCGTGTTATCAACGACACTCCTGTTTGGCTGGTATATATTATTTCCAGATGAGCTAAGTCAGTTAGGCAAACATGTTGCTGGAGCGATCGGCTTTGTGTCTAATTTCGTCCTCTACAACGAGGCTGGCTATTTCGACACCATTTCAGAAACCAAGCCACTCTTGCATCTCTGGTCCCTGGGGGTAGAGGAGCAATTTTACATTTTTTGGCCATTGCTCCTGGGGCTAGCCTGGAAATACAAATCTAACCTTTTAATATTTGTCGTTTTTATTGCCGCTATTTCTTTTTGCGCCAACCTGTACACCACCTACGCTATATCATCAGAAGCAGCCTTTTATTGGCCCACCAACCGTTTTTGGGAATTAATGATCGGCGGTATATTAGCTTACGCGATTCGCCATAAACAACATGGCCTGTCCAGATGGTTGCCAGAAACCTCTTCGAGCTCAAACTTCCGTGCGACCCTGGGGATCGGCCTGATCATCGTCGCCATAGGCTTCCTGGATAGAGACAAAGTCCTTATCGGTGGCTGGGCCTTAGTGCCCACTCTCGGCGCTTTTCTATTAATTTCGACACCAGGATCGTGGCTTAACCAACGCGTCTTGAGTCACCGGGCGATGGTTTATATTGGCCTGATTAGTTTTCCTCTGTATCTCTGGCACTGGTCAGTGCTGTCGATGTTCAGGATTCTGCAATACACGAGTTACCTGGAAGCTGTGCTGGCCATTATTATCAGTTTTGCTCTGGCCGCGCTGACTTATGAATTTATAGAAAAAAATATCCGCAAACACAGCAGCCAAAAAACCACCTACTTTCTAGTTGTACTGTCTGTAATTTTGTTGCTTGTTGGCCTCAGCACACTGTATGGAAAACCTGCCCCACGAAATAACTCTCAGTACATTGCCATCGTCAATCAGGCTATCGACGACTGGGAATACCCGGACGGTCTTAGCCCAATTACCATTAACAATCAAAAACTACTCATCAAATCCGGAACTGAGCAAAAGGTTCTATTTTGGGGTGATTCACATATCGAACAATATGCGCCGCGCATTGTTCAACTCATCGATGAGCATCCAGATAAAACCAAAACCGCTGTTTTTGCGACTCGCCCCGGTTGCCCACCGATTCCAGGTGTCTACGAAGATCATCACCGTTCCTGTAGCGCTGCGTATCGGGATGCCGTGATCAAATATGCTCTGTCTCCAGAAATTGACTCAGTGGTAATTGGCTTTTCAGCCCGTTATTTAAGTGAAGATGAGAAACCTCAGCCTGGAGAAGACCATTACTATTATTTAATGGATGGTGAAAAAATATATTTCGACGAAGGCGGTATTGGCCACGCTTTGCAGTCCCTGGAGGAAATTATTACTAAAATTTCTGCAGTCAAAAATGTTTTTCTTATCACCGATAACCCGAGTGGTAACTCCTTTGATCCCAAAGCATTTATTAATGGTTCTCGGCTTGCCGGATATATTAATAACCCCAGGGCCAGTCGTTCACAAAAATATGACCCAAAGCAGGCTGCACTGCAGGACTTGTTGACGGAATTGGCTGAGCGCACTCAGGCACAGGTGATCGATGCGGCTGCACATTTTTGCCAGGATGGAACGTGCGCTACCACGCTAAGTGATGGCACCCCTATTTATAAAGACGACAATCATATACGGCCCTTTTATGTCAAAGAACATATCGACTATATAGATGTGACCCTCAAAACTTATAAAAAATAAACCACGCGAGCTCATTTTAGGTGTCTCGGAAGCGTGTCAGCAAGCGGGGACATGAATTATGCTTTAATGATCAAAATCAAAACCTATCCCGACAGGCAAATAATCCAAATCATAAAAAGAGGATATTACGATGGAAATAGGTGCAACACTGGTATTCCAAAACCCAGGCCGCGAAAAAAGCGACTTCGAAATTTATCAAAATGACCTGAAACTGGCGAACCTGGCTGAACCCCTGGGCTTTGATTCGGTTTGGGGTATTGAACATCATTTTACTGACTACACGATGATGCCCGACGTCATGCAATTCCTGGCCTACATGGCCGGTCGCACTGAACGGGTTAAGCTTGGCTCAATGGCAGTCATTCTACCCTGGCACAACGACCCGATTAGAGTCGCTGAACAAATTAGTGTGGTCGATAACATCTCTAAAGGTCGGGTTATTCTAGGTATGGGTCGAGGTCTTGGGCGGGTTGAGTTTGAAGGTTTCGGTATGCCCATGGAAGAAGCCAGACCGCGTTTTAAAGAATCAGCCAAATTGATTCTCGACGGGCTGGAAAATGGCTATTGCGAAATGGACGGTGAAGTCATCAAGCAGGAGCGCCGCGATATCCGGCCTGAGCCCTACAAATCCTTTGTCGGTCGTCGCTTTGGCGCGGCGGTGTCACCGGAGTCATTATCGATTATGGCTGAACTCGGTTTAGGCATTCTGGTGATTCCCCAAAAACCGTGGGGAACCGTTGCCGAGGAGTTGACGGATTATCGCAATCTATTTTTCAAAGAACACCAGGAACATGCACCACCGCCCTTTGTCGCTAGCTTTACCTACTGCGACGAAAACGCTGATCGAGCCGAAGAAATCGCCAACAAACACCTGGGCGCCTACTGGCATTCCATGGTCGAACATTACGAAATGGACGGCTCCCACTTTAAAGAGATCAAGGGTTACGAGTGGTACGCCAATGCCGCCAACCATATCAATATGGACGGCGCTGAGGCCGCCCGGCAGTTTTTCGTTGATTTGCATGTTTGGGGCACTCCCGAGCAGTGCTACGAGAAAGTAATGAACATCCGCAACTTTGTCGGCAATGACAAGTTCAACGGCATGTTTTCTTTTGGTGGTATTCCCCCCGAAATGGCTGAAGCGAGCATGCGGCTATTTGCTAAAGAGGTAATGCCTAAATTACAGCAACTACCAGCACCAGTTATCGCACCGGCCAAATCTGCCTAGTGGGTTTTTGGTTAGGCCTGGTTCTACGTAAGAGCAGCGTAAGGGTATCTTGTGTTTGGTCGGCACCGGACCTGAAGGGGCGGGTTGCCGACGATATCGCTTAAGGAAACTCTGAATAAGCCCTGCTAATCCATTAATATCTCGATATTGGACGGGATATTAATGTTTAGGAATAAAGCTAGCCCATGATCAAGGTTTTGTTAATCACAAATGTGTTTGTCTGACTTATTTTTGTTATCACCGGCACTGGAACCGGCGTCAGCATAGGGGAGATTAGGCATCATGCTGGCCATATCTGGCATCAAATCACTGCATTTGCGCATTTCCTTCACTGAAGGGTTATTGGCTAACTCCATCCCTTCGCGCATAGCAGTACTAAATGCTTCATCACGTTTACCCGCAGCGCACATTTCTTTTATTTTCGCTTGCAACTGGCGTCCCTTATTTTCCAGCGCTTTAAGTTTTGAGCGATCTACGTTAGCCATACATGCCTGCATTTTTTGCGCTTGCTGCATCATTTTTTGCATATCCGCTTCGTTCGGCCCTTGTGCCTGGGCTTGAGCAAGGGTCAGGGCGGACACTAAAATTACAATAAATCCAAATACCAATTTCATACGTTTCCTTCCTTTTCCTGTACTTAGAGCTTTGTTTACGTGTAAATCGACGATAACCGTCAACCGCCAGGATTAAAACCGTCACTACTGACCAGCAGCAATCCGACAAGCAGCATCCCAGTCATCACTGAGTTTATCGCGAAACTGCGGGGCGGCAATCCCGATAAGTCGCTCGGCGCGCTGCTGAACTGAGGCAAAACGCAGATCTGCAATACCATACTCAGTCACAATAAAATCGGCATCGCTGCGGGGTACTGAAACCAGGGCATTCTGGGGGATTCTGGACACGATTCGCGAGACCTCACCCTTGCCCGTACTGGCTTGCAGGGCAAGAATCGATATGCCATTTTTAGCCTGCTTGGCACCACGGACAAAATCTAGCTGACCACCGATGCCAGCTATTTGCTGCCCGCCCATGTATTCACAATTGACCTGGCAGAACAGATCCACTTCAACCGCTGAATTAACCACCCGTAAATTTTCTATCTGGCTCAACACAGTGACATCATGGGTGTAACTCACGGGCTTAAAATCCACGATGTCGCTATCGGCAATGAAATCATATAGCCGCTCAGTACCCATCGCCGATCCCGTAATAATACGGCCTTTATCAATAGATTTTTTGACCCCACTAATAGCACCAGCTTCAACCATATCAACAAGATTGTCGGGGACAAGCCCTGTGTGGATGCCTAAATTCCGATGATTGGTTAACGCTGCGAGCACGGCGTCCGAGGCAGTGCCCACGCCCATTTGAATAGTGTCGCCATCACGAACCAGGCTGGCTACATTGTTACCCAGGGCTGCCAGTTCGTCCTTAGGCGGTCGTGAAGTCCAAAGCAAAATATTGTTATCGGCTTCAACAAAGTAGTCGATGTGGTCGGCGTTAATGGTCGGTGCCCCGGCGCAAACGGGTAACGCAGCATTAACCTGGGCCACCACTATTCTTGCCCGATGTGTCACTGCTGGTACGTAATCACCGACCATAGCGAAACTGCACCGTCCCTTTTGATCCGGCGGCGTGACCTGAATGCAGGCGATGTCAATCTCTGCAATATCGGCCAGATAACGGTAAATCTCACTGAGATGGAAAGGCAGAATGTGCAGGCGTGAAGGATCGTAACCCTTGCGCAGGAAACCTGACATAAAGAAGGTCTCCTGCTCTGTAGTCTCATGCAGTGTGGTGAAGTTATTGGGATTAAGCCGGTTCACCATGCTGATAAATTTGACCCGCTCGGCGCAGTGGGGGTTTTCTTTAAGGGCATCGACCAGGGCGACAGGTTGCGTGCAACCGCTCTGAATATAGACGGTTTGGCCCGGCTTTAGCAGTTCAACAAATTGCTGATCGGTGATGGTTTTTGGCATCTGATCTCTTCTTCTATGAGCCCGTTTTGAAAGGCCAGGTTTTATATCGAGTGTGGGTAAATCGATCGCCGATCTTAGCCTCTGGCTTAAGCGCCGTCACTCAGCTTTTTTGAAGACACAAAAAAACACCGCCCGGCAAGCGGCGATGTTTACTTTTTGACAGCGAATAAGCTATCTATAAATACATATATTTCAATTAGTTAGACATTTATTTAAATGTGCAATATTAGCTAATAGCTCTTTGGCAAACCCAAGATAAATTCACCAATATAGTTGAGCGTCATCTCCCGATTGATGGGTGCCACCTTGCCGAGACGGGCGCTAATGAAATGACTGACCATGTCATAACTCTCACAAAAACCATAACCTCCAAAGCACTGCAAAGCCGCATCGGAAGCCTTAAAGGCGGCATCGGTGCCCACCAATTTTCCCATATTGGCGATGTCGCCCACCACTTTGGAATGCTCACCATCGTCGTGCAGGCAAGCCGCTTTTTTGACCATCAGAGATGCGCATTCAAGCTGGGCTTTGGCCTCCGCCATGGGATGCTGAAGACCTTGATAGGCGCCAATGGGGCCATTAAATATTTCTCTTTCATTGGCGTATTCAGTGCCGCGAGCCAGGACATGCCGACCGCCGCCGATGGCACCTGCTGCAACAATCATACGTTCGGGGTTTAAGGCATCAAACAGCACATTAACGCCGCCACCTACTTCACCAAGCACATTTTCTTTGGGCACTTTGACATCATCAAAGTAGACAAAAAACTGGCCTTCGGCATTGAGTAGCATGGTATCCATGCGTTCCCAGGTGAGGCCAGCGGTATCAGTATCGACCACAAACAAGGTCAACCTGGCTTTCTGCCCGGCTTCGCCATCATCGGTGCGAGCCACGACCAGCACCTGCTGGGCATCGTTGATGCCACTGATAAATAACTTACTTCCGTTAAGCACGAAATGATCGGTTTCTTCCCGACCGGTGGTGGTAATTTTAAAGGTGTTAGTACCTGCGTTGGGTTCGGTGATAGCAAAGCAGCAGCGCTTCTCGCCCGATGCTATAGCTGGCAACCAGCGCTGTTTTTGCTCCTCGGTGCCATGGCGAGAAATACTCGGTACGGCAATACCCTGATTGACCACAAAAAATAGCGGTGCCACACCGTATTCCGCCAAACGCTCCTGCAACAGCACCAGAGCCAACATACCCATACCGGAACCACCGTACTCTTCCGGAGTGTTGATGCCGAGAATTCCGGCCTCGGCCAGAGCGTCCCACTGTTCCTGAGGAAAGGTTTGATTCCTGGCATGCTCAATGTAGTAGTCCCGGGGAAAGTCCCTGGCAATTTTATCGGCGGTATCGAGCAGCATTTGATACTCTTCAGCGAGGGCGAAATCCATAGTCAGTTCCTGTTGGTAAGGTTTGATTTAGGGCAAGCCTGGGATGTTCGATCTGTGTATTACTAACACAGGACCAAGCATCCACAGGGGTGGTCAAATCAGCGTATCTGATTAGAGGTAAATGTTAAGGTATTTCCATATTAATTTGTATGCTTAATGCCTGACGATTCGTCATTTGTGGCTAATTCCTGATAGTTTATTCCTTGCAGCTAATCTCATCATGCTAATCACTCGCAGTATTGTCCTGGCTGAGCTGCTAAGAAAAATATTATCGAATAAAGTCACTCAGTGAGACCGAACAATGAAATCCGCAGATGGACGAAAAGAAGAACAATGGGCATCCCGGCATGGCTTTCTGCTGGCGGCCATTGGCTCCGCTGCGGGACTGGGGAATATCTGGCGTTTTTCTTATGTCGCCGGACAAAATGGCGGTGCCTCCTTTCTAATTATTTACCTGGTGTGCATCCTGTTTATTGGACTACCGATTGTCATTGCTGAAATCAGTATCGGCAGGAATGCCCGGAGTGATGCAGTCCAGGCATTTCGTCACGCCAGACCCGATCAGCCCTGGTACCTGGCGGGAGGGCTGGCGGTCATCGGCTGCTTTTTCATCCTGGGGTTTTACAGCGTCATTGCGGGCTGGTCTTTAAAGTATTTTATTAGCGCACTGACGGGGCAGTTATCGGCAACCCCGGATCTATCTACTAACCAGGATAGCAGCACGTTTTTTAGTTTATTTATTGCACAGCCTATTGAGCCGATTTTCTGGCAGGCCATCATGATGGCAGCAACCGTTGCCGTCGTAGCCGGTGGCATACAAAAAGGTATAGAAGCCGTAAATCGCTTTTTGATGCCGGTTCTCGTCTTAATTGTTGTTATCTTAGCAGCCTACTCCCTGACTCTGGACGATGCCGGTTTAGGCCTGGCCTTTTTATTCAAACCTGATTGGAGCGCCTTTACCCGCCCTGCTGTTTATATCGCGGCCATCGGACAGGCCTTCTTTTCCCTTGGCATTGGTATGGCGATCTTCCTCACCTATGGGGCTTATCTGCCAAAGAGTCACTCCATTCCTGGCGCAGCGGCGGCTATTGTCGCGGGCGACAGCCTGCTCGCTATTGTCGCGGGCCTGGCAATTTTTCCCGCAGTATTTTCTTTTGGACTTAACCCAGCCCAGGGACCAGAGCTGGCATTTATCACGCTACCAGAAT